>NZ_JBSYXO010000027.1:0-57812 GCF_054172045.1 Methylomonas sp. MgM2
GGTAACCGCCATCTCCAAATTCAGCTTGGTATGCAAAAGATCTTTCAACAAATGGATATCCCTATCTTGAATATGACGCCTATCTTCTCTCAAATGCGCGGTAATGCCGTCGGCACCCGCCTGTTCCGAAATCAGAGCCGCTTGTATCGGATCCGGATAACGGGTGCCCCTAGCTTGACGCAAGGTCGCAACATGATCAATATTTACACCCAATAAAATAATTTGTTTTTCCATTGAATCCTGATTCACAAATGGATGTTTAAATAATCGAATATAGCGGCAAGGAACTAAGCTCGGCCCCGCTAAACAGCTGACTTACCCTCATAGATATTTTACGATCCTCGCCAAAACCGCGCGGCTCTTCAATGGCTGCCCTTGCAAATGCACATCTAACATTTCGCGCAGCAAACGTTTCGTCTCGGCCAACGCTTCTCCGACCAAAGCCCGTTTAGCGCTCAGCGCCAGCAAGGTATTTCCTCCGACATAGCCGTTACTATCTTCGACTATACCAACGCCGGAAAGAAATTTATAGCGACGATAAACGCCGACTTTACTATTGCCGACTTGTTCTATATCCAACTGAACACCATAACCCGTTTCATTTAACAAATCTAATTCAAAATAACGCAAGCTTTGTTCTATACATTCCCGGTCCAGCAGGGCCTGTAGACAACCCTGATAACAACAAAATAGATGTGGATGCGGATCGTGTTTATGCAAAAACTTCTGCACTAATTCGTTGACATAAAAGCCACAATACAAGCCGAGCCTTTCCAAGGAATAGCTGAGGACATATTCGGCATGTGTTAGGACTTTTAGCTCGTTTTTATCGAGGTAGGTAAGCCGCAATAATGAAAAAGGCTGAAGTAGCCCAACTGTCTTCGACTTGTTTTTCCGCACGCCCTTAGCCAAGATAGAAACGATACCAAAGTCGCGGGTAAATACATCGAGCAGCACACTGCTCTCTCGATACGGCCGGTGTTGCAGAATAAATGCCGGCTGCAGATACACCGCAGATTCGACCATTGCGTGTTACTCGCTGTCGAGAAACCCCAAGCTCTGCAGGGCGCGCTCGCTGTCGGACCAGCCTTTTTTTACCTTCACCCACAATTGCAGATAAACCTTTTGGTCGAGTAGTTTCTCGATATCGGCACGCGCCTCGATACCGATTTTTTTCAGCATCTCACCTTGTTTACCGATGACGATGCTTTTCTGACTGCTACGCTCGACCCAGATATTGGCGTATATTTTGGTCAGGTTGGGGTGCTCTTCGTACATCTCGATCTCGACGGTGAGCGCATAAGGCAGTTCGTCTCCCAATCGGCGCGTAAGCTTTTCCCTTACGATTTCGGCAACAAAGAAGCGCTCGGGCCTATCGGTGATCTGATCTTCCGGATAGATGGGTTCCGCTTCGGGTAACAGTGCCATAATATGGCGCTCCAATACATCCAGGTTGATATTTTTTAATGCCGAAATCGGTACGATCTGTTCAAACGGGTATTTCTCTTTGGCTCCCGCAAAAAACGCCAGTACCGCGTCCTTATCCTTAACTTTATCGATTTTATTCACGGCCAAAATCACAGGCAAACCGGCGCGTTTTAATTTTTCGAAAATCCGCTCATCGTATTCATCCCAAAATAAACCGTCGAGCAACCATACGACCACATCCACTCCAAGCAAAGTGCTTTCGGCGGTTTTATTCAAATAACGGTTCAACACCCGCTTTTCGTCGCCGTGCATGCCTGGCGTATCCATAAAAACCGCCTGGCCTGCTTCGGTGGTTTTGATCCCTAAGACCCGGTGCCGAGTCGTTTGCGGCTTCCTCGAGGTAATACTCAGCTTTTGTCCTAATAGATGATTCATCAAGGTCGACTTACCAACGTTAGGCCTACCGATTAACGCGACATATCCGCAATGCATTAGTCTTGATCTTCCAACAGAATTAACATGTTCTCTGCGGCCGCCTGCTCTGCTTTTTTACGCGAAATACCGGTACCGACCGTAGTTTCAATAATAAGCGGTACACGGCATTTAACTTCAAAAATTTGGGCATGATCGGCACCCGACATGCTGATCAGTTCGTACACAGGTAGTTCCTTTTTCCGGGCTTGCATCAATTCCTGTAAGCGAGTCTTGGGATCTTTGTTCCAGCTATCCAGCTTAATACCGGCTAATTTGTCGGCAAACAAATCCAATATCCACTGCCGACAGACATCCACCCCTTGATCCAACAGCAGGGCACCCATAATTGCTTCCAGCGCATCCGACAAAATGGAGTCGCGCCGGTAGCCGCCGCTCTTAAGTTCTCCCGAACCTAGGATCAAGTAATCGCCTATATTATGCTGCCTAGCCAATTCGGCTAGCGAGCTCTGGTTGACGAGACTGGCACGCAGACGACTTAAAATGCCTTCCCCAGCCTCCGGAAATTGTGCATATAGCTTCTCGGCAATAACAAAGCCCAGTACCGAGTCGCCCAAATATTCCAAGCGTTCGTTATTATGGCCACTCGCGCTGCGATGAGTTAATGCCGTCCTAAACAATTGGGGCTGACTAAATGTCAGCCCCAACTTTCCGGCAAGTACTTCCGGCTTTTTAATCACTTATCACCAACTTCAAACCCCTCGTGAAACTCCACCAATACGCTTAGATTACCCATAATTGGTTCGACCCGTTCGTAATCGACATTCACTTTGACATAACCCGGCTGAGCGACAATCTTGATATCGTCGTGGGTCACATATTCAACGTAATTCATATTAAAGCGCTTATCGATGCTGGTTAAAATCTCCTGCCTGGTTTTACTGGTAATATTCGTGCTTTGCTCGACCGCTGCCAAGGCGTTTTTTACTTTGCTGTTATTGAAATAGATCGGCGCAATTTTCAGCACCAGCAACGTAAAAAAAGCGATTAGACCTAATATAAAAACCAAAGAAATAAAAGTTAAACCGCGTTGTTTATTCGGCAAAGATTGCATTCGGCCCTCCCATGTCAGCTAAATTACTCATTGCAGAATAGTCCCAAGCCGATTAAAAGCAATGCCGTTATTCTGCCAATCCCAATTCATCCAAATTAAGAATGCCTTGCCGACCAGATTAGCTTCGGGCACCATACCCCAATAGCGGCTATCATTGCTGTTATCGCGATTGTCGCCCATGACAAAATACTGTCCCTTAGGTACGACAAATACGTCCTCGACGGTCGGAACACCGTTGCTAATCAAAATCTGATGATTAACCCCGGTCAAATTCTCTTCCAAAAGTTCGGCCCCGGTCATGCTTGTGCCTTGGCCCACGCCCTGATAACGGCCTAAAGACGTTTGCTTAATCGGTTGACCGTTTACATAGAGTTTCTTATCGAAATAAGCAATTCGATCGCCGGGCAAACCGATGACTCTTTTGATGTAATCGACCGTCGGCTGTTTCGGAAAGCGGAAGACCACGATATCGCCCCGTTCCGGCTCCCCAAGCTCGATGATCTTATCGTTAAGCACCGGTAACCGTACGCCATAGCTGAATTTGTTGACCAGTATAAAATCGCCGATTAATAAAGTAGGCATCATCGATCCCGATGGAATCCTAAACGGTTCAACCAAAAAGGAACGCAACAACAACACGATCAGCACTACCGGGAAGAATGAGCGGGCGTATTCAACCAACAACGGCTCTTTCTCGAGCTCATACGATTGGTGCGCCCATTTCAAATAAAGCCAATAGGCGCCCCAAACCACACCGGTCACCATTGTGGCCGCCACTAGAAAAAAAGAAAAATCGTAATCCATGTTTGACTGCCGTTATTCTTTGTTGACTTGTAACACCGCCAGAAACGCTTCCTGCGGAATTTCGATACTTCCGACCTGTTTCATACGCTTTTTACCCGCCTTCTGTTTTTCCAACAATTTTTTCTTACGGGTGATATCGCCGCCGTAACACTTGGCCGTGACGTTTTTGCGCATCGCTTTGACCGTCGAGCGAGCGATAATCTTGGAACCGATTGCCGCTTGAATGGCCACTTCGTACATTTGCCTCGGAATCAGGTCCTTCATTTTTTCGACTAAATCCCGACCACGGCTCTGGCTTTGATCACGATGCACGATAATCGATAACGCATCCACTTTGTCGCTGTTGATCAAGACATCTAATTTGACTAACGGCGCCGGATCAAAGCGCAAAAACTCGTAATCGAATGACGCATAGCCGCGACTGACCGATTTTAGACGGTCGAAGAAATCCAACACCACCTCGCTTAACGGCAATTCATAATTCAGCGAAACTTGCGCGCCTGCATAATGCATGTTTTTCTGTACGCCTCGCTTTTCGACGCACAAGTTAATGACATTACCCAGATAAGTCTGCGGCACCAGAATATTGGCCAAGATGATGGGTTCGCGAACTTCCTTTATCGTGCCCGGATCAGGCAGTTTTGCCGGGTTGTCCACCATGATCACTTCGCCGTTATTGGTTTCCACCTCGTACACCACGGTCGGCGCAGTCGTGATCAAATCGATATCGTATTCGCGCTCCAATCGCTCCTGCACGATTTCCATATGCAACATACCCAAAAAGCCGCAACGAAAACCGAAACCCAAAGCCTGCGACGTCTCGGCTTCATAATTCAGCGCCGAATCGTTCAGCCTCAATTTGTCCAGCGCTTCGCGCATGTCGCCGAAATCGTCGGAACTGACCGGATATAGCCCGGCGAATACCCGAGGCTGCACCTTTTCAAAGCCCGGCAATGCCGCAGAAGCCGGGCAGTCGGTAAGCGTAATCGTATCCCCCACCGGCGCGCCGAAAATATCCTTTATACCGGCAATAATAAAGCCCACCTCACCGGTACCTAATCGCTGCTTTTCCGTTTGCTTGGGCGTATAGACGCCCAACTTTTCGACCAGGAAAGATTTGCCGGTCGACATCACGGTAATCTTTTGTTTGCGCCGCAAACTACCGTTGACGATGCGCACTAGCGACACCACTCCCTGATAGTTGTCGAACCATGAATCTATGATCAATGCCTGCAAAGGCCGGTCTTCATCGCCGGTCGGCGGCGGAATCTTACGTACCAACTGCTCGAGAACCGATTCCACATTCAACCCGGTCTTGGCGCTGATTTGACAGGCCTCGTCGGCAGGAATTCCGATCACGTCTTCTATCTCAGACATGACCCGTTCCGGCTCCGCCGACGGCAAATCGATTTTATTAAGGACGGGTAAGACCTCCAATCCCTGTTCGATAGCGGTATAACAGTTGGCCACGCTTTGCGCCTCTACGCCTTGCGCCGCATCAACAATCAGCAACGCCCCTTCGCAAGCGGCTAAAGAACGCGAAACTTCGTAGGAAAAATCCACATGGCCCGGCGTATCGATGAAATTGAGTTGGTAGATTTCGCCGTCAGCGGCTTTGTAATTGAGTGTAACACTTTGAGCTTTTATCGTAATGCCTCGCTCCCTTTCCAAATCCATCGAATCGAGCACTTGCGCTTCCATTTCCCTTTCGCTTAATCCTCCGCAGATTTGAATGAAGCGATCCGCCAATGTCGACTTTCCATGATCGATGTGGGCGATGATCGAAAAGTTTCTAATATGTTTTTGATCCACTGATTGACTACTATTGTGACTGTGATTAGGAGAGCGGACTGCTCTCGATGATTCCGTAAATGGGCCTTACTCAGCCAACATTTGGCGAAACTGGGCTATGGTTTCGGCGGTTAACGGTTGCCGTTGATTATCCCAAACCACACCGTCTAACTCGGTAGCTAAAATATCGATGGTTTCCATGAAATCATCAAACACGGTCAGCGGATCATCGACTTCGCGCGGCTGCATATAAAACACAATGCCGGGACAATAAAACCGGTCGAGACCGGTATCAGGAAAAGTGCCCGGCTCGATCATGCTGGCAACTGCGAAATCAACCAAACGGTTGTCATCGATTCGCTCGAACACCTTGACGCTGCCGTAGACCAGGCCGACTCTTTCAAATGCCTCAAACAAATCCTCTCCGTTAAATCCTTCATCGGCGCGAGCGACGAGGCTGAACTCGATCAGCGCAGGCAAGGTTCTTTTTGCCGGCGCCGGTTTGGGAGCGGCCGCCTTAGGCGATTCTTTATGTAATGGCTTAATCGTCTCTTCATCGAGCAAGGCGTCGCCATCGACTATGTTATCCAATGGAAAAAGATCCATTTCGTCTTCGTCTTCGTCTACTTCAAACTCTCCACCGGGAAAATCATACTCAGAGTCCTCAAAGTAGTCATCGGCGTCGCGACGCTCGCGCAAGGATTTAAAGAAATGCCATATCAACATGCCGATCATCACCAGCATGCCGATCAAAATAATCACGACTCTCAATAATTCTTTATCCATTAGCTTTCCGCCATGCTCACCGCTTCATCAATATCCACCGCCACCATTCTAGATACCCCGGGTTCTCTCATGGTAACACCTGCCAAATGTTTTGCAATTTCCATAGTGACCTTATTATGGGAAATGTATAGGAACTGAACCGCCGTCGACATATCCTCCACCATTTTCGAAAATCGTACCACGTTAGCATCATCCAGTGGCGCATCCACTTCATCCAACAGACAAAACGGCGCGGGGTTGAGTTCGAAGATAGAAAACACCAAGGCCACGGCGGTCAAAGCCTTCTCTCCGCCCGACAACAAATGTATCGAACTATTCCGCTTGCCGGGCGGTCGAGCAATGATATTAACACCCGCTTCCAGCACGTCCGGTTCGGTCAGCTCCAGATAGGCTTGGCCGCCGCCGAACAAACGCGGAAATTTTTCCTGCAAACCGCTGTTGATTTTATCGAAAGTTTCGCGAAAACGCTGACGACTCTCTCGATCAATTTTACTGATTGCCTGTTCCAAGGTGTTTAGCGCTTCGACCAAATCGTCATGTTGTTCATTTAAAAACTTGATCCGTTCGGATTGAGTTTTATATTCTTCTATTGCCGTCAGATTGATCGAACCCAATTTTTCGATCTGGTCGTCAATCTCGTCCAGTCGGCGCTTCCATGACGATTCATTGGCCTGTTCCGGCAGGTTGGCTAGAATAGCCTGCGGTTCCGCATCGATTTCGGTCAATTGCTCGGCCATGGTCTGTTGTCGAACTCGGCTATCCTGCTGTTCAAATCTAATCTTATCCAGCGCTTCTTTTTGTTTTTCCAACTCCCGTTGCGTGGTCGCGTACAGATCGGCCAACTGGCTAACGGATTGCTCGCTGGCCTGTTGGGCCTGACGTTCGGCCGCTAACTCGGCCTCAAACAATTGCCTTTTTTGCAGCAATTGTTCCAGCAACATTTTTTCGTCGTCAAGCGGCGATAGTGTAAATTCTAATTTATTTTTCAGTTCAGCAATGCGATCGGCCGATTGTTGATGTTGCACCTGCAATCGCTCTATCTGTTTGAGCGTCAACCCTTCCGAAGTCTTCAACGATTCGATCTGAGCATGCAAGCGCTGCAAATGCTGTCTGGCTTCATCTACCGACGCATCGGTATCTTGCTGCTGCGACTGGATCTGTTGGCTCAATTGTTCCAATTGCCGCTTTTTTTCAGCCATTTCGTCCAAAGACAGTTCGGCATCCTGTTTAAGCAATTCAGATTCCGATATGTTTTCGGCGTTTTCGGCCAGATGCTCGCTGATTTCGGCGATTTCATGATCCAGTTGTTCCAATCTTCGCTTATGTTGTTCGAACCTGGCCGACTGTGCGCTGAATTCCGCGCTTTTGGCCGAATATTCCGCCGCCAGCCTTTTTTCCTGCTGCTGGTAATGCTCGCGGCTGCTTTCGGCCGTTTTCAATGCGTGTTCGCAGTCTTCCAAGCGCTGTTCGTCTTCGCCTATAAGCAATTGCAAATCGTTCTGGCACTGTTTCAACTCGCGCAATTCTTTTTCCCTATGCAACACGCCGGCTTTGCTGTCGCTGCCTCGGCTAATCTTAATCCAGTCTCGGCCAACCCAAGTACCGTCGGCCAATACCGCAGACTCATGCGCCCGTAGTTCCATTTGCCGGGCCGTTTTCATCGATTCGGCGCAATAAATTCCGTCCAATAGGCTGGATAAATCCCAGGCGCTGCGCAGCTTGCCGGCCAGAGTTACCTTATCCGCGACCCCACCCGTTTTTGCAGCCGCCCTAGTCTCGAATACGACCAAGGATTGTTTATTGAGCTCCTGCAGCTCGGTCAAAATACTTTCGGCACTATCGATACAAATCGCTTCCAGATAACTACCCAATACGGTTTCCACCGCCGTTTCCCAGCCCTCTTCAGCTTCCAAAAACTCCGCAAGCCGCGGCTGCTGCTCCAGGCCGACCTGCTCAAGCCAAGCGATCAGCTCCTTTTTATCCTTGCCCATCGCATGCTGCTGCAGCAGCTCTAACGAGCTGATTTTGCCGTTTATCTTTTGCAACTGAGCGCGGCTATCGTGCAACTGATCGTGTAAGCGCTTAATTTCGGGCCTGAGATCGGCAATACGCTGCAATACATTGTCCAGCTGTTGTTGTAATTGATCGCGTTCGGATTCTATCGCTTCGATACTGCCTTCCAAGGCTTCCAGCTCAATTTTCATTTGCTCATCCGCCAAACCGCCGCGTTCGCCCTGTAATTTATCCAAGCGTATTTGCAATTGCCGGTTCTGGTTCTGCAGATGAGCCAGCTTGGTGCGCTGCACCTCCGCCTGTTCCCGATAGCCGGCATTCTCGGCCAAAAAAGCTTCCCATTGCTGCTGCCATTGCTGTTTCTGGTCGCGTGCGTCCTGCTGTAGGCCCAGCAAATCTTCTTCTCTGGCTTTGGCTGCAATTAAGGTCTCTTCGGCTTCCACCAAAGTGTACCGAATCTCTTCGAGTTGTTGCCTATCCAGCTCGCATTCCTCTTGTGCGTGCTCGGCCTGCTGCTTCAAGCGCTGAATCTCGATTGCGGTTTCCTCTTGCGTTTTTTCGCTGTGCTTGATGGCTTGTTCCAAACGGCTAACTTCACCGACCACCGCATAATATTCGGCCTGGGCCGCGTCCAAATGCTGCTGCTGCGCTTTTTGTTCGCCGCGCTCCAATTCCATAGCTTTTTCCGTGTCGCGCAACTGCACGAACAGACGATTGTGTTCTTCGGCGATAGCCTGCAACTTGGCTTCCAATTGCTGGGCATTTTGTTGGAAACTCTGCCAACGCATCGCCAGCAATTCCTGCTTATATTGGCGTTCCTGTTTTTTTAGATCGGTGTACTTTTCAGCCTTCTCGGCTTGTTTAGCCAGATTTTTTAATTGCTTTTCGACCTCATCGCGCAAATCGTTCAAACGTTCCAGGTTCTCGCGGGTATGGCGCATGCGGGTTTCGGTTTCCGAGCGCCTCTCTTTATATTTGGACACACCGGCCGCTTCCTCGATATGTATCCTCAGGTCTTCCGGTTTGGCCTCAACCATACGCGAAATCGTACCCTGCTCTATAATGGCGTAGCTTCGAGACCCCAGCCCCGTACCCAAAAACAAATCGGTAATATCCTTGCGTCGGCATTTAGAACCATTCAGCATAAACAAGGACTGTCCGTCGCGGCTGACTTGACGTTTGATCGAAATCGAAGCGTATTTCGAATACTCCCCGCCGGCTTTACCTTCGCTGTTATCGAATACCAGTTCCACCGACGCCATACTGACCGGCTTGCGCCCGGACGATCCGTTAAAAATGACGTCGGCCATATTGCCGCCGCGTAAATGCTTTGCCGAGCTTTCCCCCATCACCCAACGCACCGCGTCGATGATGTTGGATTTACCGCATCCGTTAGGGCCGACAATCGCGGTTAGGTTGCCGTTGATCGGTATTGTGGTAGGATCGACAAAGGATTTGAAACCAGACAGTTTAATTTTTTCCAGCTTCATAAAGACTGAACGCGCTCGGTGCCTTTTAATAAAATCCGTTATTATTAACGAAATCGGGATAATTTTGGAATGGTTTTTATTTTAAGCGCACTTCTTCGTAACCGTGCAAACCATTTTATTTTTTGTCAAAAATAAGCGACTGATAGAATTTTTCCATCTTTTACGCTAAACAACTTGGCGGCAGTCTGCCCGATTAGGAGAACCACTTTGACGAAAGCAGCCGGCCACAACATGATCATGAAAGGCGTCGCCTATAAATCCGGCAAAAGCCAAGGCGACATTCGCATAGAAGACGTCGTCGACGTCATCAAACAAGCCAATACTTTTGTCTGGCTGGGCTTGCGCGAACCCGACCCCGAATTGCTCAGCGAGATCCAAAAAGCCTTCGGCCTGCACGAGCTTGCGATCGAAGACGCCCGCTCGGCACATCAACGACCGAAATTGGACGAATACGGCGACTCATTGTTTCTGGTATTGCATACGGCAACCTTGACCGATCACGGCATCGAATTCGGCGAAACCCATTTCTTCGTCGGCAATCAATTCCTGGTAACGGTTCGTCATGGCGCTTCGCACAGCCTGACAAAGGTCCGCGCCCATTGCGAAGCCTTACCGCAGCAATTGGCCAAAGGTCCCGGTTTCGCACTATATGCGGTGATGGACTTCATAGTCGACAACTATATGCCGGTCTTGGATGGCTTGCAGGAACGTTTTGACGAGCTGGAGTCGGCTATTTTTGCAAACCACCCCGGCCGCCAGACTATGGAAGGTCTTTACGAATTGAAGCGCTCGCTGATCCAAATGCAGGCCGTCATATTACCGGTGGCCGACATTTGTAACGTGTTGATGCATCAAGCCGACATCAACATTCCCAAAGACGTGCGCGTATATTTTCGCGACGTCGCCGACCATATCAGCCGCATAAACCGCTCCATTCACAGCATGCTGGAAATGCTGGTGGCGGCCATGCAAGTTCATTTGACCTTCGAAACCGTGCGCCAGAACGAAGTCGTCAAACGTTTGGCCGGATGGGGAGCGGTTCTGGCCATACCCACCATGGTGTTTAGCTTATACGGCATGAATTTCAAACATATGCCCGAATTGGGCGGCGAATATGCCTATCCGACCGTGGTCGGCGGCGTCGCCTTAATTAGTTTATTACTGTATTGGCGCTTGAAGCATGCTGGCTGGCTGTAACCAAAACGGCTTGCCAAAAAAAGACATCGTAATTTCCGCTTTCGCTGGTAGATTAAGGCAATTTGAGCAGCCCTCCAGATACAATAATCATCATGTCTAACTCGAAACACATCATCATCGTCGGCGCCGGCCCCGGAGGTCTTTGCGCAGGCATGCTGTTGAGCCAGCGCGGTTTTAAAGTCTCAGTATTCGACAAAAACGCCGAAGTCGGCGGCCGCAACCGCGCGATAAAGGTAAACGGATTCACCTTCGATACCGGTCCGACCTTTCTATTGATGAAGGGCGTCCTCGACGAAATGTTCGAATTATGCGAGCGGCGCAGTGAGGACTATCTGGAGTTTCAAGCCTTGAACCCGATGTATAGGCTGGTCTATGACGACAGAGCCTTGTCGGTCTATTCCGACCGTAATCAAATGCGCGCAGAATTGAACCGGGTGTTCGACGAAGGCAGCTCGGGCTACGATCATTTTATTGTCAACGAACGTAGGCGCTTTAGCCATCTTTATCCCTGCATCACCCGCGATTACTCGAGCCTGGCGTCGTTTTTGTCGCTGGACTTGATCAAGGCATTGCCTTGGCTGGCATTCCCCAAAACCGTATTCGACAATTTGGGACAATATTTTAATCAGGAAAAAATGCGCCTGGCATTTTCATTCCAATCCAAGTACCTAGGCATGTCGCCGTGGGAGTGTCCGGCCTTGTTCACGATGTTGCCTTATCTTGAGCATGATTACGGCATTTATCACGTCAAAGGCGGCTTGAACCGTATTTCGGCCGCGATGGCCAAGGTCATAGTCGAAAACGGCGGCAATATTCACACCGACAGTCCGGTGGAATCGTTGATCGTAGAGAACCATGCGTGCAAAGGCGTTACGTTAACGAACGGCGATCAGGTTCGCGGCGATGAAGTTGTGATCAACGCCGACTTTGCCTATGCCATGAGCCATTTGTTGATCCCCGGCACGCTGAACAAATACGACCATCAACGTTTGAAAAAACTCGAATATTCCTGTTCTACTTTCATGCTGTATCTCGGTCTGGATAAGATTTTCGATCTCCCGCATCACAGCATCGTTTTCGCCAAGGATTACCACACCAATATCCGAAACATATTCAAAAACAAAACCTTAAGCTCCGATTTTTCGTTTTACGTGCAAAACGCGTGCGTTTCCGACCAGAGCTTGGCACCAGCCGGCAAATCCACCTTATACGTATTGGTGCCTATGCCGAACAACGACAGCGGTTTGGACTGGCCTACCCGGGTAGAGGCCGTACGCGAAAGCGTGTTGGACATGCTGAGTATCCGCCTGAGACTCAACAACATTCGCCGGCATATCGAATGCGAAAAAATCATCACGCCACAAACCTGGGAAACGAAAGAAAACGTCTACAAAGGCGCGACCTTCAGCCTGTCGCATAAATTCAGCCAGATGTTGTACTGGCGGCCGCATAACCGTTTCGAGGAGCTGGCCAACTGCTATCTGGTCGGCGGCGGAACTCATCCCGGCAGCGGCCTGCCGACTATCTACGAATCGGCGCGGATTTCCAGTAATTTGATCAGCAAAAAACATCGCGTGGCGTTCAAGGAAATCGGCCAAAGCCGCTGGCTGAAGAACACATGAGCGCAATCAAAGCCATCTCGCCTATCGACGGCTCATTGATCGGCGAATTCGAAATCACGTCGGCCGAGGCGATACGGCAAAAAATGCAGGCCGCTCGCCAAGCAAGCGTCGAATGGGCCGAAGTGCCGGTCAAACGTCGATCGAAAATATTGGCCGGATTGATCCCCCTGCTGTTATCGGAAACGGACAATATCTGCGATCTGATCGTACAAACCACCGGCAAGGTCCGCACCGAAGCCTTGTTAGGCGAAATTTATCCGATTTTGGATTTATGTCGTTATTACCAACGACACGCCTCAACCATCCTGGCTCCGGCCAATGTCGCTACCTCTCCCAAGAGTTTTCCGGCCTCGACTGCCCGGATTGATCGCAAACCCTACGGCGTCGTCGCGGTCATTTCGCCGTGGAATTATCCGTTTCAATTGTCGTTGGCACCTGCATTGACGGCCTTATTCGCCGGCAACGCGGTCATATTGAAACCTTCGGAACTGTCCTTGCCTCTTGGACAATTAATCATCGATTTATTCAGCAAGCTGAATCTCCCGCCCGATCTGGTGCAATGGGCCGCGGGCAACGGCCAAACCGGACAGCAGTTAATAGACGCAAGACCCGACTTGGTATTGTTTACCGGTACTCTGACCGCCGGCCGCTCCGTTATGAAACGAGCAGCCCGGCACCCGATACCGGTCATCATGGAATTGGGCGGCAAAGATCCAATGATCGTGTTTGCCGATGCGGACCTAAACCGGGCGGCGGATGCGGCGTTGTACGGCGCCTTCTCCAACAGCGGCCAAGCCTGCGTTTCGGTCGAACGCCTGTATGTGCAGCGGGAATGCCACGAAGAATTTTTGCAATTACTGTTTAACGGTGTCGCCGAATTACGTGTCGGACACGGCGAGTTCGGCGATTTGGGCGCCATGACCAGCAGTGGGCAGATAGAGGTGGTCAGGGCTCATTACAACGACGCCCTTGCCCAAGGCGCCGTGGCTTCGGGGCCATTGCTATGCAATGGTTCGTACGTTCAACCGGTCGTACTGCGGAACGTGCACCACGGCATGCGAGTCATGCGCGAGGAAACCTTCGGCCCCTTGCTGCCGGTCATGGCCTTCGACGACGAGGACCAGGCCGTGCAACTGGCCAACGATAGCGAACAAGGTTTGAATGCCAGCATTTGGAGTCGAGACATCGGCAAGGCGGAGCGAGTCGCCAAGCGCATCGAAACCGGCAACTGGGTGGTCAACGACGTTTTGAAAAACATAGGTCACGCCGGCCTGCCGTTCGGCGGCGTCAAAAACAGCGGCTTCGGCCGTTATCACGGCGCCGAAGGCCTACTCAATTTCACCTATCCGGTAGCGGGCGTCACCAACCGCAGCCGCCTGCCCAAGGAGCCCAACTGGTTTCCTTATAGCGGCCGGCGTTACCAACAATTCAAGAGTTATTTGGACTTCGTCTACGGCGGCGGTATCTGGCTGCAGCGCGCCCGCCGCAATTCGCAAACCTTGCAAGCCTTTAGGGAATATTCCGCCATCGATTGGAATCAGGCCTGGCATAACCTGCAACTGATGCTGCCTTGGAAATGGAGAGAATGAAAATGCCAAAATCCGAAGCGCTTAAAATCGTCGTGATCGGTGCCGGCCTAGGCGGCCTGTCGGCTGCGATTTCGTTGGCAAGCGAAGGTTTTAAGGTCGATCTGCTGGAAAAAAACGATAAAGTCGGCGGCAAACTTAACGTCCTTTGCAAGGACGGATTTACCTTCGACTTGGGACCGTCCATCCTGACGATGCCGCACATATTCCAGGCGCTGTTCGAACGCGCCGGCAAAAACATGGCCGATTACGTCGAAATCCAACGAGTCGAACCGCATTGGCGCAATTTCTTCGAAGACGGCACGGTCGTCGACTTGTGCACGGACTCAGTCAGGCAGCGGCTGGAACTGGAAAAACTCGGCACCGATACCGCCGCCGAATTCGAACGTTTCATGGCTTATGCGAAAAAACTCGGCCAGGAAACCGAAGCCGGCTATTTCGCCAAGGGCCTGGATTCCTTTTGGGAACTGTTCAAATTCTACGGCCCCTTGCGCAGCCTGAAGTTCGACGTGTTCCGCAGCATGGATCAAGGCGTCCGGCGTTTCATCTCCAACCCGAAACTGGTCGACATCCTGAACTACTTCATCAAATACGTCGGCTCTTCGCCTTACGACGCGCCGGCGTTGATGAACCTGCTACCCTATATCCAATACGAATACGGACTGTGGTACGTGCGAGGCGGCATGTACGGCTTGGCCCAGGCTCTGGAAAAACTGGCTTTGGAACTGGGGATAAGCATTCGATTGAATAGCGAAGTCGCCGAAATACAAGTCGATGGCGGACGCGTCAGCGGCGTTGCGTTACAAAACGGCGAAATGCTGAAAGCCGACATCGTCGTATCCAACATGGAAGTCATTCCGGCCATGCAACACCTGCTGCACAGCCCGCAAAGCGAGCTGAAAAAAATGCGCCGCTTCGAGCCCAGCTGTTCGGGCCTGGTGCTGCATTTGGGCGTGGACCGCATCTACCCGCAGCTGGCCCACCACAACTTTTTCTATTCGGCCCGTCCGCGCGAACATTTCGATGCGGTATTCAAAAACCATCGCCTGTCCGACGATCCGACCATCTACCTCGTCGCTCCTTGCAAGACCGATCCGACCCAAGCCCCGGCAGGCCACGAAATCATCAAAATCCTGCCGCACATCCCGCACATCGACCCGGAAAAACCGTTGGCGGCCAACGATTATCGGGCCTTGCGCGAACGAGTGCTGATCAAATTGGAGCGCATGGGCCTGAGCGATTTACGCAAACACATCGTCAGCGAGGAATGCTGGACGCCTCCGGATATTCAGTCCAAATACTATTCCAACCTGGGTTCGATTTACGGCGTCGTCGCGGACCGCTGGAAAAATATGGGCTTCAAAGCCCCGCAACGCAGCAGCCGGTTTTCCAACCTGTATTTCGTTGGCGGAAGCGTGAATCCCGGCGGCGGCATGCCCATGGTGGTGCTGTCGGGGCAATTGGTCAGGGACAAGATTTTGGCGGATTTGAAATAACCTTTACAACCCCTCTCGCTGAGGAAAGAGGCCTGAGCGAAGGCGAGGTTTGTGTAACTATCGCGATGATGTTTGAGTCGGTTTTCAACAAAACATCCATACTTCTCACTCCGTCACATGCAAAGCATCTGTTCTGACAATCTGCCGGGCCAACGGCCTGGATACTTTCATTACGAAAACCGTTACTAGTTCCCGCACCCTAGCCAGCCGTTAACCGTTAAATTCGCTCCCGGCAAATTTGCGCTCGTCAGATTTGAACGGAGATTTCGAATAGACTTCCCAACCCGTAAGTAGAACGCCATGCATGTTTGCATCGCCCCAAAAAGTTATCCTGTCAAACATCCGGCGCCCGGTGCTTCGACAAACGGGGACTTTCTAATTTTGACCAGCAATTGCAAAAAACGAACTTTAGTAGTCGCCGAACTTTGTAATCCAGTGTCTGCGATCAAGCGCGTTGGAGACCAAACGATTCCAACGACGGTCGAAACGAAATGAATTGAAAGTTATGGAAGGTAACCGTCCTTGGCAATTGCTATGCGCGTACCTTTGATAATCAGGCGGATTTACGACGGCCAAATCCAATGAGGCTGGCAATGACACCACCGAACAAGCAGATAGGTGAAGGTATGGTTACCGCAGCAACATTACCAGGCGCAACGGCCCAGACGTTACTGTGTCGTGGAATGTCACCGTTCATCAGAGTAAAATTATTAACCGTTCCAAACAGCGGTCGCGCAACATCTGCATTGCTCTCACTCGTCAGGCTCGATGTCCAAACGAAGCTAATAATATGCCAACAACAATTACGTAATACGCCTATGGTTTGATCTTAACGGAGAAGGCAATTCGGCAAATATATGTGAATAACCCATATGGTGTGTTATTTCACACAAATACATAATCCTCGCAAGGCGGAACGCCTAACGGCATTCGCCCAACCCTCAACCCTACTCCCATCAGAAACACCGTTAAATAAGGATTTAACAAATTTCCTTTAGCACCCTTAATTAGAGAGTAGAATCGGATAAGCCTATTTTGGCATTTGGAGAATAATAATGAAAAAAATAAATTTTGCCTTACTTTTCCTTAGCTTATCTTTCTTAACCTCTTCCGTAATAGCCGAAAGCCTTTTGAAATCCACAGAGGATGTTATCGGTTCTTGGAAATTGGACCACACTAAAAAATCAACGACCAGCACTGAAATCATCAAGCGCGAGGACACTTGGACTTTCAAGAATGGCTCGGTCACCATTACCCATATTCCTCGTGACGGAACTTATTATGACCAACCACCCGTCAATTATGAGATTGAGGACGGTAAGTTAAAGGTAGCGTTGTTAGGACGGTCGGATAAATTTGACACATTTACTTTAATAGAAAAAGACGATAAAAGCATGACGCTAAAAGGCAAATATGGTGACATTTACTTTTTTACTAAAAAATAGTTTTTTAGCGCTTTTGACGGCAGCACCCATCTGAAATGCATGCGTTGGATTTGACCATTTTTATGGTTAGGCTATGAACCTAAGTTATTTCGCGGCTTACAAAAAATGTCGGCGTTTCTGCGTCGAGAATAAAGGAATGCCGGCATTTGCATAGATTAGATTGACAACCATGCGAATTAGCCTACAATGGAACTCGGCTAGAAAATACGCTTTACCTTTGTTTACCAATTCGATCTCTCGTCTGTAGTTGTTCGTCCTGTTTTTCATTTCGTAATTCACGCATTTACCAGCTTTATTCGCCTTAATTGAGTTAAGGTTTATCCAAATATTTAATTTTTATAGGACTTATTATGTCTACAACAACTACCGGTATCGTTAAATGGTTTAATTCAGACAAAGGCTTCGGCTTTATCGAACAAAAACAAGGTCCGGACGTATTCGTACATTTCAGAAATATTCTGGCTTCCAATGGCGGCTACAAAACGCTGAATGAAGGTCAACATGTACAATTCAAACTGGGCCGCGGCCCTAAAGGCCCGCAGGCTGAAGAAGTCACCATAATCTAAATGTGAAGGCCGGAATCTTATATCGCAAAGATTCCGGCCTACCTAATTCCGAACCGCGCACCCATCGATGACTAACTTAAACGTTAGCCGAACAGATGACGGACCAATAAATCTAACATCCTATCGCCCATTTCGGCGTCAGTCCAAAAGCCAATTCAAACATCTTATCTATGACACATCCATCCCAAAAAGGCATGCTAATGACCTTACAAACACCAGCAACACCCTTACCGCGCCAAGACTGGAGCTACGATCAATATTTCCTGGCTCAAATCAATAAAAACAAGAAAAAACACCAAGACAAAAACGGCGCCCCTTTAAAAACCAACTGACCGTGTCCTGACGAAGGTATCGCATGGAAAACCATAAAGCCCGGTAGGCACCGCTGCTTGTACCCGTGCGGATTGAAATGGTGGGCAAAGTTACCCGGCTTACATCTGCTGTTGGCCGCAGATGGTTTCATCGGACATCCGAACCCAGATCACTAGACCAGCGCTCCCGGCTTTTCGTGCCTACACTCCCCCAAACGGCGGCATACTGCTCACTGGAGTTCTACATATTCCGTTGTAAAGCAAAACCGACTCAATACCTCAAACTCTCTCTAACCGTCATCCGAGCAGCCTTCCGTGCCGGCCAGTACGACGCACCCCAAGCCAGCAGCAAGACGACGCCTAACCAGTAAAAAACAGCATTGAAATCGAACACGAAATCTAATGCTATACCAAACAAAATCTTGCCCAATTCTTTGGCAATCGGTTCCGCCGCCAAGTAAGCCAGCGGCACGCTGATCAACCAGGCAACGACGCCGTGTAACAAGCCTTCCAACAAAAACAAACTAAATACCGCTCTGGCCGGCGCGCCGACCGCGCGTAGTACGCCGATCTCGCGGCGGCGTTGCAAAACGCCTATCGCTAGCGTACCGGACAGACCTATGCCGCCGACAGCCGCTATCATCGCCGCCAACCCTAACAAGGTGCCGATGACCGAATCGAATTGATTGCGGACGAATTGCCGTTGTTCCAGCTTGCCCTGGGTCGTGTAGGCGTCAAGCTTGACGCCTTGCTTTTCGAAGGCTTGCCGCAGTCGACGCAAATAGTCGGCTTCGTCCGCCGGATTGTTTACGTCCGCGGCTATCAACGCAAAAGAAGCTTGATCTGCGCGTCCGCTAAGCGCTTGCACGGTTTCCAGCGGCGCATAAACCGGTTCCACTGCGTAACCGTTGCCGGCCAGCCAGCGATATAGACCGATTATCTTCCAAGTTTGCCACGAGGAACCGATACGTAGCCCGACCTCATCGCCGGGCCGGATGCCGTTCGCCGCGGCGGTGTCGGCTCCGATGATCAAAACTTTGTCGCCCATATCGCCGGCCCGAAACCAACGGCCATGCTGAATCAGCGGCTCATACAGCCGGCTTTGCGCCGGCAAAGCCATCAACTGCAAACCGAGGCTACCCTTCTGTCTCAGCTGTTCGCCGTTTTTGCTTAACTCCAGCGGCTGACGCAGCCAGGTTTCGAACGTCGCGGACGAATCGACATCATCAAGCACATCTTCGATTCGGGCCGCGGATTGGTCCGTACTAAACCCCAGGCGCACCGCGTAGCGGCTGTGGGCCATTTCCCTATCCAGCATCAAATTCAACGATGCGACGAGACTGGTCAACAACAAAAACGCGCCGCCCGCCACGATTAATACGCTTTGGGTCAGCAGCAGCCTGGCTTTCCGCCGGAACAGATTGCCGAGTGCCGCCGCGTAGATGGTCGGCAAGAAACGCATGCCGAACCACTCGACCATCCTGTCCAACCGACTTCGGCCGAATTCGCCGCCCAAGCCGTAACTGGCAATCGCGACCCTGACCGTCATCGAAGCCCCTCGCACGACAGGGCCTATTGCCGCAAAAAGAGGCATTAACAGGCCTCCGAACACCGTGTATGCGACGGCACGTTCCGAATAGCTGTAATTATCGCAAGCGACATTGAACAGGCTCAGCACTTTGCAGGAGCTGAAATGGGCGGCAAACAATGCTGCAGGCAAGGCCAATACAATCGCCAAAAACGCCAACAGCAAGGTTTCCGACAAATATAAACCGGCAACGGTAATCGAACGAGCCCCCAAGGCTTTCATGACGCCAATTTGATCGGTTTGTCGGACGACATGTGCGGACACGGTATTGAAGATCAACACGCAAGCTAAAACCAAGGACGCTACCGCCATGACCTGCAACACAAAATTGATGCCGGCCATAAACGGCCTGCCCCAATGCCGCTCCGGGTCTTGCAATAAAGTCACGTTAACTGCGATGCCGTGCTGACTGAGTAATAGCCGAATTTTGCTTGCAAGCTTTCTGGCCCTATCTTCGCCATAAGGTTCAAGCACGCGTACCAATAGTTGTCTAAAACTTTCGGCAGGAACACCGAAAGCTTCGGCTGTCGCAGCATCGGCGAAAAAATGCAATTGGCCGCCGAATTTCGGAGGCTTGACGAAGGGATGCCGCACGATGCCGTTTACCTTTAAGATGCTTGAGCCTTGATTGGTTTCGAACTCAAATTCGTCGCCGATAACAATGCCGGCATAACTCGCCGACAGGTTCTCAACGGCGATTCGCCCCTTATCCGGCCAGTTTCCTTCCTCTAAGCTGCTGATATCGTAATGCTGCCCGCCATAATCCGGCCGCACGATCAAGGTGCCCAATTGCCAATCGCCGCCGCCGGGTTTACGAAAACGCACGCTCAGCTGCGTCATATAATCGACCCCGGCCACACCGGGCAAGGCTTTTATTTTATCCAGCAGCGTTACTTCCGCATCCCGACGCAAAATCAGGCTGATATGCGATGGCTGCGACAGGCGGTGCGACTCATCCATTTGGCTGAGCTGTAGATCGATCATACCGAACAAGGTGCCGACACAGAACACGCCGGCTGCGATACTGGCGATCGCCAGCCAACTTCCGGCCTTGTCTTGCCAAAGGTCGGCCCACAATTTATGCCGCAAAACATTCAACCGATTTCTCCAGCCGCCATGTCGGCATGAATTCTACCGCCGCGAATCTCCAGCTTACGGTCTGCGGCATCGGCCAAATCTTCATTATGCGTCACCATGACCAAGGTCTTGCCTTGGTCTTTCAGATGCGTGAACAAATCGAATACCGTACCGGCCGTGGCCGCATCCAGGTTACCGGTCGGTTCGTCGGCGACGATCAAGGGCGGATCATTGGCCAACGCTCTGGCGATCGCCGCCCGCTGCTGCTGACCGCCGGAAACTTGGCCGGGTAGACGGTCGGCGGCTTCGGCCAATCCGACTCGATCCAGTAATTGCAGCGCTCTCTCCCGCCGCTGGCGTTTAGATAACTTACCCAAAAAATCCATCGGCAACACAACGTTCTGCAGCAGATTCAAGGCCGGCAATAATTGAAAGAACTGGAACACGATACCGACATTGGCGCCGCGCCACAGGGTCAGTTTTTCGTTGCCAAGGCTTTGCAGGGCCGAATCGTTGACGATGACCGCACCCCGGTTGGGATGATCGATGCCTGCCATCAGATTCAACAAGGTTGACTTGCCGTTTCCTGAGGGGCCGACTATGGCAACGAATTCGCCCGCAAAAATGTCCAGGTTGATGTCGTGCAACACGGTTTGCATAATGCCGGCCTGCGGATAATGTTTGTATACATGTTTTAACTCGATGATCTTTTTCATGGCACCGGCAAAATCGGTTATGTTATGGAAGGCTTATCATGGATCCGGGTATTACATGACTTCGATACGCTTACTATGGCTTACGCTTTGTCTGCTTTGGATATTTTCGGAAATTAAGCTGTCGCTTAATTCCGGCCGAGATGAGCCAAACTGGATGCAGCGCGAGGAAAATTCGCAAACACGAATCCGGTTCAGCATAGTGATCAGTTTAGGCTTTGCTTTATGGTTTAAACAGCGAGCTTGGCTGCCGATTCCGATAGACTACCTACCGCGGCAACTGGTGGCCTTACTGTTGTTCGCCGCAGGCCTGACAATAAGGTACCAGGCAATTCGTCAGCTTGGATCTTTTTTTTCGACCGATGTGACGATACATCGGCAACACCGTTTGATCACCGAAGGACTTTACCGGCGGATCCGGCATCCGACGTACACCGGATTATTACTGGCATTAACGGCAGCCGGTTTGGCGATGGGAGATGTCCTTAGCATGTTGTCGCTGACCGCCGCTAATTTTTGGTCGATCAAAACCCGTATCGACATCGAGGAGAAAATGCTTTTACGGGCATTCGGAACTGATTATCTGGACTATTGCAACAGAAGCTGGAACCTGCTGCCCTGGATATTTTAGGACGATCGGTTCCGTTTCTTTTTGGCTTTATTTACGCGATCGCGACATTTTCGTTCAACATTCACCCCGGATCTGGCGAAGATACAAAACGAAGGCTAACTTTGTCCGGTGTTGGCTTACCCTGATATTCTTTACCGCCTGCCTCCTCGGCTTGATCTCGGCTGCGAATTTGGACTTGATTATTGATCGGGGACGAATCCATAGGCGATCTCAATTCATTCGAATGAAAGCGCCAGGCTCGACAGCGATATGCTTTTTCCACAAATCATGGAAATCAAACTTTAATTTCTTCCGCGCCGATAGCTGGTAAAATTCCGGCTCTGAGGCCGCCGATGCACAATTGAGCGGCCGACACCATTCGAGTTAACAAACAATGCAATGACCACAAAACCTAGTTCAGACCTCACCACTTTTGAAAATCCCAGACCCGGACGCGATTTCACGATCCGCATCGACATTCCGGAGTTTACCTGCCTATGCCCGATGACCGGTCAACCGGACTTCGCGAAATTGCTTATCGAATACGTGCCCGACAAACTGTGCGTCGAGTTGAAATCCTTGAAACTGTATATGTGGACCTTCCGCGAACGCGGCGCCTTTCACGAAGCGGTCACCAACGAGATTTTGGATCACATCGCCGCCGCGATTTCACCCAATTTCATGCGCCTGCGCGCTGATTTCAACGTGCGCGGAGGCATTTATACCACTGTGGTCGCCGAGCACCGCAATCCCGGTTGGCAGGCACCGGTTTTAGTCAACCTCCCTTGATTCAAGCGTGAGCGGCAGAACCTTTTATAACGCCGATATCGCCGTCGCCCTGCAGTACGACGGCAAGAACGCCCCTAAAGTCACCGCCAAAGGCGAAGGCTTTACCGCTCAGCAAATCCTGGCCATCGCGGAGAAACACGGCGTGCCGCTGCAAAATGAGCCGGAACTCGCGCGGGTCTTGGCGCAAATACCCCTTGGCGACGAAATCCCTCAGGAACTCTACATAGCCGTCGCCGAAGTCATTGCCTTTGCTTATTTTATTAGCGGGAAAACGCCCGACTCTGAACTATGAACTTAAAACATCTTTTGACTGTTCTACCGCAATACGCCTTACCGCATCATGCCTTATCCGCGCTGATGTCCAAATTGACCCATTGCGAAAACACCCTGTGGAAAAATCTGTTTATTCAGAGCGTCATCCGCCTATACGGTGTCGACATGGACGAGGCGAAATATCCAAATCCGGACCACTATGCCAGCTTTAACCACTTTTTTACTCGCGAATTAAAAGACGGCCTTCGTCCAATTGCGCCGGCCCCGGATGCCATTGCCTGCCCCGCCGACGGTTCCGTCAGCCAGGCCGGGCCAATCGAAAACGGCCGGATTTTTCAAGCCAAAGGTCACAGCTACAGCTCATTGGAATTGCTAGGCGGCAATGCCGAACGCGCTAAAGTATTCGAAAACGGCTTGTTTGCCACCATCTATCTGTCACCGAAAGATTATCACCGTATACACATGCCGCTGACCGGCACATTAAAGGAAATGGTACATATCCCCGGCCGTCTGTTCAGCGTCAACAATGCGACGGCGGAAGGCGTACCCAATCTATTTGCCCGTAACGAACGCGTCGTTTGCATGTTCGATACCGAGGCCGGCCCTATGGCGCTGGTGCTAGTCGGCGCGATTTTCGTTTCCAGCGTTGAAACGGTCTGGCATGGCGTCGTAACGCCGCCGACCATCAGCAAAACGAAAACCTGGCATTACCAAGAAAATCCACCGGTTTTGGAAAAAGGCGCGGAGCTGGGGCGATTCAATATGGGATCGACCGTTATCATGCTATTCGGCGAGGATAAATGCGCTTGGGATCGGAATCTGACTGCCGGCAAGCCGGTAAAACTAGGCGAACACATAGGTCATTGTTTTTGATGACAACTTAAAAATCAAACCGACATGCGAGAATCCTTGCGAGTATGGCATAATGGCCAACTCTCTGGCCGCCGGCCAAACATCTATTACAACACGACGATAATAATTTTAAGAGGTTAACGATGAGCTTTTTTATCTCTGATGCAATGGCCCAAGCCGCACCAGCCGTTCAACAACCAGGTTTCGAGGGCATGTTATTCCCATTGGGTATTTTGATTTTTTTCTATTTTTTATTCATTCGCCCTCAATCCAAACGCAACAAAGAACAAAAACAAATGCTCGCGGCGCTGACTAAAGGTTCCGAAGTAGTCACCACCGGAGGCATTTTGGGCAAAGTTGCCGAATTAGACGACAACTTCGTCAAACTGGAAGTCGCGGAAAACAGCTTCATTCAGGTTCAGCGCCACGCGATAGCAAACATGATGCCGAAAGGCACATACAAAACGCTTAATAAAAAACCTAAAGTTTAATCTGCAGCTATACGCTTAGACACTCAACATTCTGATCTTTGCTTACCGCAAAGCTGTCACTGCTTTTTAATATAGTCCTATGCAAAATCATTTCCCGCTTTGGAAGAATATCCTGGTCCTGACTGTTTTGATATTCGGTATTCTTTACGCCCTCCCCAATATTTACGGTAACGATCCGGCAGTGCAGCTGGCATCCAGCACCACCACCCCATTACAGCAAAGCCAAGCCGATGAGGTGGCCGGCAACTTAAAGCAAGCGGGTTTAACCGCGAAAGCCATCGAATTTGAAAATGGAAAAATCCTGGCCCGCTTTAATAACACGGATGATCAGTTAAAGGCAGCCGACTTGCTCAGGAACAAAACGTCCGGTCAAGCCACTGTCGCGTTAAATCTAGCCCCTTCTACCCCAAGCTGGCTTGCAGCGCTGGGCGCGGAGCCCATGTATCTGGGCCTGGACTTGCGCGGCGGCGTGCACTTCTTGTTGGAAGTGGACATGGATACCGCGTTGAAACAAGCCGACGAACGCTATAACAACGATATACGTAGCGCGTTTCGCCAAGCCAAAGTCCGTTATCAATCCGTCAGCAAAGAAGCCGACGGTATTAAAGTGGTACTGCCGGACGAAGAAAACCGGGCCGCTGCCGCCGAGGTGTTGAACAAGGACTTTCGTAATCTGGACATGGTGGAAAGCGGACCGAACGAATTTTTGTTGACTATGTCGGAGCGCGAAATCGCCGCGATCAAAAAGTCGGCGCTGGAACAAAACATCACGACATTACGCAACCGAGTCAACGAGTTGGGTGTGGCTGAGCCCATCATTCAGCAACAAGGCAGTAGCCGCATTGTCGTGCAGCTTCCGGGTGTACAGGACACCGCCCGCGCAAAAGAATTGTTGGGCACCACCGCCACATTGGAATACCGGCTGGTAGATGTAGAGCATGACGTTCAATCCGCCGTCAATGGCCGCGTGCCGGTCGGCAGCCGCTTGTATTACGACAAAAACGGCCTGCCGGTGCTATTGAAACGCTCGGTCATCGTAACAGGCGACCAAATCACCGATGCGTCCTCCGGCCTGGATCAGGACGGCCATCCTGCTGTATTTATCACGCTGGATGGCGTCGGCGCCAAGAAGATGGGCAAAATCACCCAAGAAAACATCGGCAAGCCGATGGCGGTCGTGTTCATCGAACACAAATCGGAAACCCGCGTCGTCGACGGCCAAAAAGTCCAACACAAAGAAAAAATCGAAAAAGTCATCAGCGTCGCCACGATACGCGACTCTTTCAGCAAGCGTTTTCAAACTACGGGCCTCGATAGCACCAACGACGCCCGCAACTTGGCATTGCTGCTGAGAGCAGGCGCCTTGGCCGCCCCGGTTGAAATCGTCGAAGAACGTACCGTCGGCCCCAGCCTAGGCCAAGAAAATATCGACCAAGGCATGTTGTCGATCAATATCGGCTTCCTGCTGGTTGTGATATTCATGGCGATTTACTACCGTAGCTTCGGCTTGATCGCCGACTTTGCCCTGATTTTGAATCTGGTCATGTTGATCGCCATTCTGTCGCTGTTGCAAGCCACCCTCACCCTGCCGGGCATGGCCGGCATTGTATTGACCGTAGGTATGGCGGTGGACGCCAACGTGCTGATCAATGAACGCATACGCGAGGAATTGCGTAACGGTAACAGCCCGCAAGCCAGTATCTATGTCGGCTATGAAAAAGCCTTCGGAACGATTTTGGATTCCAACGTCACTACGCTGCTGGTCGCCCTGCTCCTGTTCGGTTTCGGCACCGGTCCGGTTAAAGGCTTCGCGGTAGTCCTATCGCTCGGTATTTTGACCTCGATGTTCTCCGCGATTACCGGCTCCCGCATGTTGGTAAACTGGTTTTACGGCGGCGACAAACGCGTGGAAAAACTGTCTATCTAAACGCGTTATAATGTACCGATTTTTATCCTTAACCTTAATAACTGGAGTTTAACTAATGGCAATTGAACGCACTTTCTCAATCATCAAGCCTGATGCAGTCGCTAAAAACGTGATTGGGGAAATTGTCAGCCGCTTCGAAAAAAATGGTTTGCGCGTCGTCGCATCGAAAATGATGCAACTGAGCCAAGAACAAGCCGAGGGCTTTTATGCCGAGCATAAAGAACGCGGTTTTTTCAAAGACTTGATCAGCTTCATGATCTCCGGCCCTGTTGTTGTACAAGTGTTGGAAGGCGAAAACGCGGTATTGAAAAACCGCGACCTGATGGGCGCTACCAACCCTAAAGAAGCCGCTCCCGGTACCATCCGCGCCGACTTTGCGGTCAGCATCGACGAAAATGCCGTTCACGGCTCCGATGCACCTGAATCCGCCGCACGGGAAATCGCTTATTTCTTCTCCGCCGATGAACTCTGCGACCGCATCCGCTAAACCGGCGTTGATTAATCTGCTGGATTTCGACAGAAAAGGCCTGCAGGCCTTTTTTGTCGAACTCGGCGAAAAACCGTTCCGCGCCACGCAATTGCTGAAGTGGCTTTATCAGGAAGGCGTCACCGATTTCGACCAGATGACCAACCTGAGCAAAACGTTGCGCACGCATTTGACAGAACACTGTGAAATCAAGACGCCGGAAATCGTGGCCGAACAACTGGCGTCCGACGGCACCTGCAAGTGGGCCATGCAAACCTATTGCGGCAATCGGATCGAAACCGTTTTCATCCCGGAAGAACGCCGGGCCACCCTGTGCATCTCATCGCAAGTCGGCTGCGCATTGGCTTGCAGTTTTTGCTCCACCGCCCAGCAGGGCTTCAACCGCAACCTGACGACCGGCGAAATCATCGGCCAGCTTTACCTGGCCCAGCAGCGCTTGGGCCCGGAACGCCGCATCAGCAACGTTGTGATGATGGGTATGGGTGAACCTCTGTTGAATTTCGACAACGTGGTTGCGGCGATGAATCTGATGATGGACGACTTCGCGTTCGGCTTGTCCAAACGCCGGGTAACCGTCAGCACCTCCGGCGTCGTGCCCGCCATGCACCGCCTGGGCGAGGTCTGCGACGTCAGTATGGCCGTATCGTTGCATGCGCCAACCGACGCCTTGCGCAACCAACTGGTGCCGATCAATCAAAAATATCCTCTATCGGAGTTGATGGAAGCCTGCCGCGAATACGCCAAAATAGGTCCGCGCAAACATATCACTTTCGAATATGTCATGCTTGCCGGCGTCAACGATAGCCGGGAGGACGCCAAGACCTTAGTCAAGCTGTTACAAAACGTGCCGTCAAAAGTCAATCTGATCCCGTTTAATCCGTTCCCGCAGTCGCAATACCGCTGTTCGGATATGGCAACGATATTGAAATTTCGGGACATATTGCATAATGCCGGCATCGTCACGACCATACGCAAAACCCGCGGCGAAGATATAGACGCGGCCTGCGGCCAACTGGTCGGCCAGGTCCGGGATAAAAGCCGCCGCCAGTTAAAATTGCAAGCGGCAAGGAATCCGAACCATGCTGTTTAAACGTCGTTTGCGTTTTCTGGTTTTTGTAATCGCTTGCGTCACTACCGGCTCGTGCGCTCTTCTACCCGACTTCGGCGGCGATGGCATGAGCAACGAGGAAGAAGCCAACCTGAATTTGCAAATGGGCGTGCGCTACATGGAACTAAACCTGCTGGACGTGGCTCAGGAAAAACTCGAAAAGGCTTACGACCTCGACTCCGGCAACCCGGAAATCCTGAATGCCTTGGCGATCTATAATGAGCGCGTGAAGAACGACGAAGAAGCGGCGAATTTCTATCAATCCGCCATTAAACGCGCGCCCGACAACTATGACACCAAAAATAATTACGGCCGTTTTCTGTGTGAACGCGGCCAGCAAGAAAAAGGTTTAACTCTACTGCAGGAATCGCTCGAGTCGCCCTACAACAAACGCTCCTGGTTGACCCTGAGCAATATAGGCGTATGTCAATTACAGCGAAACGACCCGGCTCAAGCCGAACTCTATTTCCGCAAGGCGTTACAGATAAATCCAAGCTATACGCTCGCCCTGAAGGAAATGGCAAAGATCAGCTATAACAATCAGGAATTCATGTCGGCACGCGCTTTTCTGGAACGTTACGCGGCGACTGCCAAACACACTCCCGAAACGTTATGGCTCGGTTTTCAAACAGAACGCGCTTTGGGCAATCAGCAAAACGCCGAGGATTACAAAGAACGCTTAATTTACGCCTTCCCGACCTCGACCGAGGCGATGCAAGTTAAATCCGCAATTAGCAAGTAACTTAGCGGCAACAAATATTTATGGCAAAAAATCAACAGGCTATTCAAGCCATCCGCGGGATGCACGACATTCTGCCCGAACAATCCCCGTATTGGCAGTGGCTGGAACATCTTGCACGTCAAGTCTTGGCCGCATACGGCTACCAGGAAATCCGCTTACCTATCGTTGAAAAAACCGAGCTTTTCAAACGCTCTATCGGTGAAGTCACCGACATCGTCGAGAAGGAAATGTATACCTTCGACGACAGAAACGGCGACTCTTTAACTTTGCGTCCGGAAGGCACGGCCGGCTGTCTTCGGGCATGTCTGGAACACGGCATGCTGCACAATCAAAGCCACCGTTTATGGTATTACGGCCCGATGTTTAGGCACGAGCGTCCGCAAAAAGGCCGCTACCGCCAGTTTTATCAACTGGGTGTCGAAACCTACGGTATGCCGGGCCCCGATGTCGATGCGGAAATGATCCAACTGACCGACAGGCTATGGAAAAAATTCGGCATACGCGACAAAGTCGTGCTGCAATTAAATTCGCTAGGCACTACCGACGAACGCGCCGCCTACCGCGATCATCTGGTCGAGTATTTCAAGCGCAATATCGACGTTTTGGACGACGACAGCTTGCGCCGCCTCGAATCCAATCCTTTGCGCATTCTCGACAGCAAGAATCCGGACATGCAATTGATGCTCAGCGAAGCGCCGGTTCTGTTGGAACACTTGGGCGAAGACAGCCTGAACCATTTCGACAAGCTGAAAACCATGCTGGGCGACTTGGGCATAGCCTACGAATTGAACACCCGCCTGGTTCGAGGCCTGGACTATTACGGCAAAACCGTGTTCGAATGGGTCACCGACGAGCTCGGAGCCCAAGGCACCATATGCGCGGGCGGCCGATACGACGGCCTGATCGAACAACTAGGCGGCAAAGCAAACCACGCGATCGGCTTTGCGATGGGCATGGAGCGCATTCTGGCTTTGGTCGAACAACTCGACAGCGTGAACATAGCACCCGGCGTAGACGTTTACATGGTACGCGTCGGCGACGAAGCCGAAAAAGCCGGCCTGATGTTGAGCGAAAAATTACGCGACCGGATCGATGGCTTGAAACTACAGGTTAATTGCGGCGGCGGTAGCTTCAAGAGCCAGATGAAAAAGGCCGATAAATCCGGCGCCGAATTTGCGATTATCATCGGCAACGATGAGGCGCAACGCGGAGAAGTCGCGTTAAAGCCGCTACGCGCCGAGCAGGAACAAATCAACTTGAGTCATGACGCTCTTATCCGGACTCTGACCGATTGGCGCAACAACAAACCTTTTGTATAAACCCTAACCCGAGAAATACCGTGGCTATTTACGATACCGAAGAAGAACAACTCGAACAGCTTAAAAAATGGTGGGATGCCAATAACACTTCGCTAATTGCCGGCGTAATCACCGCTATCGTACTGGTAACCGGGTGGAATCTCTGGCAAAACCATCGTTTGGAGCAACGCCACGAAGCTTCCAGGCTTTATCAAAATCTGCTGGACAGTGCTTCCAAGGACGACAACGCGGCCGTTGAAAAATTGGCCGATCAATTAGCGGTCGACTACGGTTCCTTAGCTTATGCCCGCTTCGCTGCATTGGAAAAAGCCAAAAGCAAGGTGCAACAAGGCGATCCGGAGGCCGCAAAGGCCATTTTGCAGCAGCAAGTACAGAATTCCGGCGGCGGGGTGTTACAGCACGTTGCTCGCCTGCGTTTAATACAGTTGATGCTGGCAACCGGCCAATACGAAGAAGGCTTGAAATTAATAGCGGCCGTGGACCCCGCTAAACTGGAGGGATTCGCCGCGAGTTATGACGAGTTGGAAGGCGACTTATACCTAGCAATGGATCGTTTGGACGAAGCGCGCAACGCGTATCAAAATGCGATCAGAACCGGACAAGCCACTGCCCTGACCCAATTCAAGCTGGACGACATTGCCGCGCCGGCATTCAATCCAACCGCCGCCACTCCTTAAACTCATAGATTGCATGTTGACAGTTTCGTCAAAAAATTTTCGCGCATTAGCGAATTTGCTTATTTGCCTGCCGTTACTGTCGGGATGTACCGCATTGGATGCCGCTCGCGATTTGATGTCCGGACTGTCGGAATCGATTTTCGGCGATGAAGATAGCGCCGATCCGCCGGCTCAACTGACCGAGTATCAAGCCGAAGTAGAAATCGATACAATATGGAGCAAGTCCGTCGGCGACGGCGCCGACAAACAGTTCTTGAAACTGATTCCCGCCGTTCAAACCGACCGTGTCTATGCAGCCGACCGCTACGGCATATTGCAGGCTCGTAATACAGCCGACGGCGACTTGATTTGGGAACAAGATAACGATCTTGCTTATTCGGCGGGGCCGGGGCTAGGCCGCGATGTTCTGGTGATGGGCTGCACTTCCGGCGAGGTGGTCGCCTACGATCTGGCGACCGGCGAACAAAAATGGCTAAGCAATGTACCCAGCGAGGTGCAAGCCGTACCGGTCATCGCCAAGGGCATCGTCATCATCCGCACCACCGACGGCAAGGTCATCGCACTGCGAGAAGCCGACGGCTCGCGTATATGGCTCTCCGAAAACAGTGTGCCGGCTTTGAGCATACGCGGCGCGGGTTCGCCGCTGGTTACCGATAATGCCGTCGTTATCGGCGAAGCCAATGGCAAAATGCAAGCATTGCAACTGAGCGACGGCAAAAATTTATGGGAATCGACCATCGCCATACCCACTGGCCGCTCGGAAGTCGAGCGCTTGGTGGATTTAGACGTCGACCCGATACAAAGCCGTGGTGCCCTATTTATTTCCAGTTTTACCGGCGGCACCTCGTCGATATCCGAAGTCGACGGCGATGTCATCTGGCGCAACCCGGAAATTTCGTCTTATGCCGGCATTAGCGCCGATTACCGTTATTTATACGTTACCGACGTTCACAGCGAAGTATCTCAGTTGGATCAACGCAACGGCGCTTCGTTATGGAAGCAAAAAGACTTGCATAATCGGCAGTTGACGGCCGCCATGGTTTACAACAATTATGTCGTAGTCGGCGACTTTGAAGGCTACGTGCATTGGTTATCCGTCATTGACGGCAGGCAGCTGGGCCGTACCCAAGTGAGCAGTTCGCCTATCGTAGCCAATCCGGTCATCGTTGACGGCACTGTGTATATATACGCAAAAGACGGCACTCTAGCGGCCTTGAGAGCGAGATAACCATGTTACCTGTTATTGCTTTGGTCGGCCGCCCCAATGTCGGCAAATCCACTTTATTCAATTATCTTACGCGCAGCCGCGAGGCGCTCGTCGCCGATTATCCGGGTCTCACCCGCGACCGCCAATACGGGCGAGTCAAGCGCGGCGAACGCGACTGTTTGGTCGTGGACACCGGCGGCATCACCGATGAATTGGCGGGCATAGACGCGTTCGCCAAGAAACAAGTGGAAATCGCATTGCAAGAATCGGATGTCGTGTTCTTTCTGGTGGACGCGCGTGACGGCATCAACGCCGCCGACGAAGCGATCGGCGATATGCTGCGCAAACTGGGCAAACCGGTGGTGTTGGTCGTCAACAAAATCGACGGTATCGACAGCAACACGGTGACGGCGGATTTCTTTGGCTTAGGGCTCGGTGAGCCGGTTGCCATCGCCGCCGCGCACGGGCGTAACATCCATACATTGCTGGGCCGTATCGACGAACTGATACCGCCCGCTACCGAGGAAATCGAAGCGGAAGACCCCGGCATCGCCATCGCCATCGTCGGTCGCCCCAATGTCGGAAAATCGACCTTGGTCAACCGATTGCTGGGTGAAGAACGCGTCGTCGTATTCGACGAGGCCGGCACCACCCGCGACAGCATCTACATTCCGTTCGAGCGCGACGGCAAAAAATTCACCCTGATCGATACCGCCGGCATGCGGCGCCGATCCAAGGTATCTCTGGCCGTTGAAAAATTCAGCATTATCAAATCGCTACAGGCCATCGAGAAAGCCCATGTCGTGATTTACCTGATCGACGCTCGGGAAGGCGTCACCGACCAGGATGCCCATCTACTGGGTTTGATTCTGGAAGCCGGACGCGCCTTGATCATCGGACTGAACAAATGGGACGGACTCAGCGCCGAGCACCGCGACTTCGTTAAAAAGCAAATCGAAATGAAGTTGTCGTTCCTCGATTTCGCCGAGAAACACCCCATTTCCGCCTTGCACGGCAGCGGCGTCGGCAAGCTGTTCGATGTCGTACACAGTCTTTACGATTCGGCAATGATAGACATGTCGACGCCGGAATTGACCCGCATCCTGAACGATGCGGTGCGCGCCCATCAACCGCCGTTGGTGGCCGGCCGCCGCATCAAACTGAAATACGCCCACCAGGGCGGACGTAACCCGCCTATCGTCGTGGTCCACGGCGTGCAAACCGACTCGCTTCCGGGCGCCTATAAACGCTATTTGATGAATTATTACCGCGAGCAATTGCAGCTGAAAGGCACGCCGGTACGATTGGTATTCAAGTCGCCGGAAAATCCGTTCCACGGGCAGAAGAACAAACTCAGCGAACGCCAGGTCAAAAAACGCAAACGCTTGATAGCGTTCAGCAAGCGGAAAAAATAAAACTTAGCGGAAAACCGGCTTTCGCCCAATATATTTCGGAGGAATTCATGGCCACCATCACCTTCCAAGGCAAACCTATTCATACTTGCGGCGAACTGCCCGCCGTCGGCGGCAAAGCCCCCGCTTTTAAGTTGACCAACCGCAAAATGCAGGATGTCGGCTTAGACGCCTTTGCCGGCAAGCGCAAAGTCATGAATATCGTGCCTAGCCTGGATACGCCGACCTGCGCGACCTCGACCCGCAAATTCAACGAAAAGGCGACGCGCTTGGATAACACCGTGGTGCTGGCAATCTCAGCCGACCTGCCTTTCGCCCAAGCCCGCTTTTGCGAGACCGAAGGCATCAAGCATGTCACGGCCTTATCGTCCTTCCGCTCCGGCTTCGCCCGCGATTACGGCGTCGAACTACTGGACAGCATCCTAGCCGGCCTGACCGCCCGCGCCATCGTCGTCATAGACGAAGACGACAACGTGATTTACACCGAACTGGTCCAGGAAATTGCCGATGAGCCGGATTATGCGTCCGCTTTGGCCATACTTACTCAGAATAAATAAGGATATCGTCCAAAATAACTTCCCGATATGGCCATAGTCACTGGGGACGTACCGAGTGAGGATGTCGGCAGCAAGGACGCTGCCGTCAAGCCCCCATGGAAGGGTTCACGGCGTTCCTCATTCGGTATGCCCCAGGGTTCGCACCGGCAAAACGGAAAGTTGTTTTTGGTCAAATCCTAAACAGTTCATTATTACTGGTTCCGTCAAAAGTTAAGAAATGATTAAATCCCGGCGGCAAATCATAATTCAGCAGAACCGGCGTGGAAAAGCTGCTAGTCTTTTACACAGGGACATTGATAAAACGGTTTTATCTGAAAACTTCGAGGACATAATCAGGCATGAAAAATAATTCCCTTACACCAGTCTTATTACTTTTCGTATCCACCTTCAGTATTTCAGCCTCAGCATCGATTAGCTCGGTCTGGTCCGATGCCGAAATTGAGGTTTTCCAGTTAGTCAATCAGCAACGCGCTATACACAACGTTGCGGCGTTGACCACCGATGATCGTCTGCACCAATCGGCGCTATCTCATTCCGAAGACATGGGAATCAATAATTATTTTTCTCATACCGGCAGCGACGGCTCCAACGCCGGTCAGCGCGAACAAGCAGCCGGATATAACTGGAATCAACCGGGCGGTGCATGGGGTGAAAACATAGCTGCCGGATACGGCCAAAACTTAGCCGACATAGATGCAGCGCGAGACGTGATGTTCGGCACCACGTCGCTGACAACAATCAGCGACTTTTCCGTCACTCACGGCAAAGGCGCCTTTGCTTCCTGGGGATCGGTAGGAACCGCTTGGGACGGCGCGTTATGGGATATGTGGGACAAAGGCTGGATGGGCAGCAGCGGTCACCGGGAAAATATTCTCTCCACGCATTTTACCGACATCGGAGTCGGCTTGTTTATCGATGAAAACGATGGAGTGCTCATCGACGGCTCCGGACCATTCTTTACTTATTGGACCCAAAATTTCGCGGCAGGTGACACGGCCGCCGCCGTACCCTTGCCGGCGGCATTGTGGCTATTCGTCAGCGGCCTCGGCGTACTGGGTCTGAACGGCAGCAAGCGCCATTTATTTCGGTCATGAGTCGCAGCGAAGCCGGATAAATGTTCCGGGGAGAACGGCCGACTTGGCTGTTTGCTTCATAACTTATTTTTGACGATATCGTAAATCGCCGCCGCCTCAGAATCGGCGGCTTGCATGATGCCGTCTAAATCGGCTAGTTTTGCGCCGGCAAATTCGCGGTCTTTCAAACCGGCGGCATTGATGTAAACATTCAGTGCCGCGCTTTTTAAACCGGCATAAGCCGACATCACCGCTACACCGGCATCGCTGATGACGCCTAGATTGCCTTTCTCCGCCGCGATCCGGCTCAAGACTATAGCCTTGGCGCAGGCTCTGGCGCAGTCTAACGGCACCTCGGTCGCTTCGCGCAATACTCGCTGGATTTGGGCGCTACGCAGGGCTTTTTCTTCGTCCGTTGCCTTAGGCAAGCCGTAACAAGCCATTAAGCGGTTAAACACGTCGACATCGGCTTTGATCATGCCGGTCAAAGTTTGGCGTAGCGCTTCTGCTTCGGCTAACAACGCCCGCATGTCTGATTCGACTCCGGCATATTTAGGCTTGCCTATCGTCAAATTGCAAACCATGCTGACCAGGGCCGCGGCCTGTGCTCCCATCAAGGCTGCCGCACTGCCGCCGCCGGGCGTTGCTTGCTTGCTGGCAAGTTCGTCTAAAAAATCGGTTATCGATTTGTCTTTGATTTCGGTCATAGTCTTTCTAATTTTCGCGGCGCCAGATGGTTTTGCCGCCGGCGACATCTTCCAACACGATGCCTTGCTCTTTTAATTGGTCTCTAATATTGTCGGCTTGAGCCCAGTCTTTATTGGCTTTTGCATTTTTGCGGGCTTCGATCAATCGTTCGATTTCAGCCTCAGCCAAGACACCCTCTCCTGTACCGCCTTTCAGGAAATTTTCCGGATCATCCTGCAACAAACCCAAAATCCCGGCCAGTTGTTTCAAGCTCGCCGCCAACACAGTTTTATCGTCCGCTTTGTTCAATTCGCGCGCTAAATCGAATAACACGGAAATCGCCAACGGCGTATTGAAATCGTCGTCCATAGCTTGTTCAAAACGTTGCTTGAACGCCTTATCGATTTCGGCCTCGACCATTTCAACGCCTCTTAGCGCCGTATATAAACGCGTTAAAGCCGTTGCGGCCTCATCCAAATGTTCGTCCGAGTAATTCAACGGGCTGCGGTAATGGCTGGACAGGATGAAGAAGCGGATGATCTCGGGGCGGTATTGCTTCAATACCTCGCGCACGGTAAAGAAATTGCCCAAGGACTTTGACATTTTTTCTTCGTTGACCCGCACGAAGCCGTTATGCATCCAGTAATTGACGAAGGGTTCGCCCGTAGCCCCCTCGGATTGGGCGATTTCGTTTTCGTGATGTGGAAACTGCAAGTCCATGCCGCCGCCATGTATGTCGAAATGGTTGCCCAGGCAGCAGGTCGACATGGCCGAACATTCGATATGCCAGCCGGGACGGCCCTTACCCCACGGCGAATCCCAATACGGCTCGCCAGGCTTGACCATTTTCCATAATACGAAATCCAAGGGGTCGCGTTTGGCACCGTCGACATCGACGCGTTCGCCGGCATTCAGCTCATCGATGTTTTTGCCGGATAGCTTGCCGTAGTTGTCAAACCGGTTCACCGCGTAGAACACATCGCCGTTGCTGCCGATATAGGCGTATTCGCGCTCGATCAGCTTATGAATCATATTGATGATAGAGGTAATCGAATGGGTCGCCTTCGGCTCGATGTCCGGGGGCAATACCGACAATGCACGTTCGTCTTCGTGCATGGCATCGATGAAACGCTCGGTAAGATGAGTAAAATCTTCTCCGTTCTGGTTGGCACGCTGGATGATTTTGTCGTCAATATCCGTCACGTTGCGCACATAGGTCAGTTCGTAACCGGCATGGCGTAAATAACGAGCAACGGTATCGAACACAACCATCACCCTGGCATGACCGATATGACAATAATCGTAAACCGTCATGCCGCAGACATACATCCCGACTTTACCGGGCTGCCTGGGAACGAATTCTTGTTTGCTTCGAGTCAGGGTGTTGTAAATTTTCAGCATGGGAATGGCAATAAATACTGCAAAAGACTAAGCAATCTATCAAGATTTCGGCTTCTCTTTCAAGCTGAAAACGCCTAGAATTTAGGGCTTGCAGCGATTTTAAGGAGCTTTTATGCGTAACGCCTTTGTCTATTTAATGCTGTTTTTGTTTTCAACCCTTTCATTTGCAACGGAAAAATCAATGTCCGACACCCAAACCAAAGTAAAAATGACCACATCGCTGGGCACTATCGTCATCGAACTGGATAACGCCAAGGCCCCGGTTACCTCGGCCAATTTTGCCGATTACGTCAAGAGCGGTTTTTATGACGGCACCATTTTTCACCGGGTGATTCCCGATTTCATGGCGCAAGGCGGCGGATTCGATACCAGCTTCAATCAAAAAGCCACTAACGCCCCCATCAAAAACGAAGCCGACAATGGCTTGAAAAACGATCGCGGCACCATCGCGATGGCCCGCACCAACGATCCCAATTCAGCCACCGCGCAGTTTTTCATCAACTATAAAGACAATGGCTTTTTGAATTACACCAGCCCGACCCCTAGCGGATGGGGCTACGCGGTATTCGGCAAAGTCGTCGAAGGCATGGACGTGGTCGACGAAATGGCCAAACAACCGACAGGTAACCGCGGAGGTCATCAGGATGTGCCTAAAACCGACATCGTCATCGAAAAGGCCGAAATCGTCGAATAAAAACCGGTTGTCGGGTTACGCCCGTTGGGCTAACCCGACCTACCAACTGCCCTTCTTTAAAGCAATTGCGCTCCGTTGAAACCAGACATCTTATTCATCTCCGACCTGCATATCTCGCTGGAAAAGGCCGAGATTACCCGGCGTTTTCTTAATTTTCTGAATGGCCGCGCTCGCCAGGCCCAAGCGTTGTACATACTGGGCGATTTATTCGATGCCTGGATAGGCGACGATGACAATACCCCACCCAATAAAGCCGTTAAAAAGGCGTTAAAAACGTTGTCTGATGCCGGCACAGAGATTTTTCTGCTGCAAGGTAACCGCGATTTTCTATTAGGCCAACGCTTCGCCGAGGAAACCGGAGTGACCTTATTGGATGAATACGCAGTGATAGAATTAGCCGGCAAACTGGTTTTGCTGACGCATGGGGATTTGTTATGCACGGACGATTTGCCTTATCAAGCCTTCCGAATCAAATCGCACAGTCCGGAATGGCAACAAAATGTGTTGGCTAAACCTTTGTGGTTGCGCTTGCTTGCGGCGCGCTGGTATCGTGTGCGCAGCCATTTTCATAAGCGCAAGAAAACGCAAGACATCATGGATGTCAACCAACAATCGGTGAAAGACGCCATGCAGCGCTATCAATGCCATACCTTAATACATGGCCATACGCATAGACCGGCTATTCATGACTTGACCATAGCCGGCCATCCGGCACAGCGCATCGTGTTAGCGGATTGGAAAAAAGACAGTGCGGAATGTTTGTGTTGGAACGGCAACGCTTTTCAAATTGAGTCTGTCTGAAAACACAGAGCAGAAAAAATCCGGCAGCCCATTAAGTCGCCTCTTTGCACTGCCGGATCTGTTACTATCTCCGCTAAAATGGACGCTGAAATTACCCAGAAGTTCAGTCGGAAAACAACTTTTTAAAACGCATTACCGGGTTTAACGCCTAACTTTTTTAATATCATTGCCAAAGGACAAAACCCGGTAAACGACGCTTGCAGCAGATTCGCGCCGACGAATGCGGTAAACCAGAGCCAATACGGAGAATGCCAGTGAGCTAGCGCCAAACTGATCAATATAAAACTGCCGGCGAAGGCCATCACCATGCGGTCGATCGACATAATAACCTCCTATTTCAGACGTACCACACCCATCAACTTCAGCATCATGCGCTCATAAAACGGCTCGCTGATACCTTTTCTGATTTTGCGCATAAAATATTTTTCGAATCCGATTTTCGCCATATGCACCCAAGCGCCTTTGGCGGACCACGTGGTGTTGCGCGGCGGGATTTGCGGCACGGCTAGGAAGGCTATTCCGGTATCCCCCATATCAGCCAGGCACAATGCGCTCAAACTCGGCACATCCGACGGTTCTTTTCCGGCCAGTTCATCGCGGATATTGTGTGCGGTAGCGGTTACCATAGACTCGATCATATAACCGGTTTTGGGCATACCAACCGGAACCGGAGTCTTCTCGAATGGAGGCAAAGCGATACAAACACCCACCGAATAGATATTCTTATAGGTCGGGTTACGTTGGTGTTGGTCAACGATCACGAAACCGCGCGGGTTAGTCAAGCCTTCGGCGCCACTGTTGCGTACGGCATCGACGCCGGTAAACGCCGGCAACATCATTGAATGTTTGAACGGCACTTCGTGTTTTTTCTTTTCGTTGCCATCTTCGTCGAGTTCGGTAACATACATCATGCCCTCTTCGATACGATCGACCTTGGCATTGGTGATCCAATTGATCGTTTTGTCACGCAACGCACTTTCCAACAAACCTTTGGTATCACCGACACCACCCAGCCCCAAATGACCTATGTAAGGTTCGGAAGTCACAAAAGTCATTTTAACTTTGTCGCGTATTTTACGTTTCCGCAATTCCGTTTCCAGAATCATCAGATATTCGTAAGCGGGACCGAAACAAGACGCGCCTTGCACCGCACCAACAACAATCGGCCCGGGCTCTTCCATGAATTTATCCCAATCCTGAGCGGCCACCGCCGCATGATCGACATGACAAACGGAAGAAGTATAACCGCCATGAGGTCCCAAACCTTGCACTTCGTCAAAAGCCAAACGTGGACCGGTAGCAATAATCAAATAATCGTACTCGACGGATGAACCGTCTTCCAGATCAACTTTATTATTCGGCGGATCGACCTTGGTAGCGGCCTGTTGGATGAAAGTAATACCCTTTTTCTTCATTACGGGTGCCAACTCGACTTTCAAATCTTCAGGCTTGCGCCATTTGGGTGGCACCCAAGGATTAGACGGTACAAAATGAAAGGTGGGGGTGTCGGAAATCACCACGACTTCATCATTCTTGCCTACTGTTTCCTTCATTTCAAAAGCCATCGGAACGCCACCGATACCTGCTCCCAATACAACAATTTTAGCCATGACCATTACCTCTTTGATGTTTAAAGATTGATTTTGAAGCTGTGCGTCCCTCACTTATTTTTTTATTTTACTCGGCCTCAAAACCCGCGACTCAAGAATATTAGCATTTATTAATATTTGCAACTAAAATATTCTTGCTTTTCAATAATACCTCGTTAGTAAGAAAAAGTCCTTGCGCGTACAATACCTTATATCTTCATCATTTTAACGAGGGAAAAGACCATGCCCGAACAAAAAGATAACGAACAACCGAATTGGCGGGAAAAGTTAACGCCCGATCAATATTACGTTTGCCGTCAGAAAGGCACTGAACCGGCATTTACCGGAAAATACACTGACTGTACCACGCCGGGAATTTATCATTGTGTCTGTTGCGAACAAGCCTTGTTTTCATCGGAGCATAAGTTTCATTCGGGCTGCGGCTGGCCGAGCTTCTGGCAAGCTATCGCCCCGGAAACCCTGCGGGAACATGAAGACTTTAGCCATGGCATGCACCGAATAGAAGTAACATGCAGTCGTTGCGGAGCCCATTTGGGCCATGTATTCCCCGACGGGCCGCCGCCAACCGGTCTGCGCTATTGCATCAATTCTGTATCTTTAATTCTAAAAGAAACATTATCATCCACGTAGATCACACTTCAACCACAAACTTAACGCCTATTACTTTCAATAACTTGAAAAATGAAACATGAGTGCTAAAGAACAAGCCCAAGATTTACTGGATTTTATCGACGTCAGTCCAAGTCCTTGGCATGCAGTTGCCAGTTTAGAGCAATGGTTACAGGATTCGTCCTTTCATCAATTGAATGAAAAAGAGGTCTGGTCACTCGACTCGGGAGGACGCTATTACGTCATCCGAGATGACTCATCCATCATTGTTTTTGTGGCAGGCTCAAAAGATTTAGCTCAAACCGGCTTTAAAATTCTTGGCGCTCATACCGACTCTCCCGGTTTGCGCATTAAACCGAATCCGGTTTTAAACAGCGACAAATTGATACGCATGTCAGTAGAAGTGTATGGCGGTCCCATTCTGGCTACTTTCACCGATCGCGACCTGAGCCTGGCCGGACGTATTGCGTACCGATCACAGGAAGGCGGCATAAGTAGTCGGATATTACGGTTTGAACAGGCTCTGTTGCGTTTACCCAATCTTGCGATTCACATGAACCGGACTGTCAACGAAGAGGGCCTTAAATTAAATAAGCAAACCGAATTACCTTTGTTGTTTTCAACAGCAACCGAGCAGCAACTGGCTGCCGACAATTTCCAAGCACTCTTGGAGCTAGTCTCCGGGTTGAGTTCCGAACAAATTTTAAGTTGGGAGCTTAATGTCTATGACACACAAAAAGGAGCCTTTTGGGGCGCCGACCAAGAATTTATTGCCGATAGTCAATTGGATAATTTAGCGTCGTGCCATGCAGGACTGACTGCGCTGCTGGACGAATCGGCACTTAAAAGTGGCAACACATTGGTTTGTGCTTTTTTCGATCACGAAGAAATCGGGAGTGAAAGTTGCAAAGGCGCAGCAAGTAGTTTTTTACCCGACGTATTAGAGCGTATTGCGTTGGCCGTGGACTTGGATCAGCAGGGCTATAGACGCGCGTTAGCCAACAGCATGATGGTCAGCGCCGATATGGCGCATGCCTATCAGCCAAATTTCCCAAGTGCTTACGAACCCAATCATAAAATTTTCGTCAACCAGGGTCCCGTAATTAAAATCAACGCCAACCATCGGTACACTTCCAATTGCATTTCGGAAGCGGTATTCGCGGATCTTTGCCGTCAGGCTGAAATACCGTTCCAGAAATACGCTCACCGAGGCGACCTGCCTTGCGGCAGTACCATAGGGCCTATCGCATCCGCCAAATTAGGCATTCCGACCGTCGATGTCGGCAACCCCATGTGGGCCATGCACAGTGCAAGAGAAAGTGCCGGCACAACGGACCATAGTTATATGATCAAAGTACTGAATCACTTCTTTTGCACAGACTAGCTTAAAAGAAATTTTCTACTATTATTGTCGGATGATTCAGTCTGATAGGGAGCTATGTTGGTATTTTTTCAGCGCTTTGGCTTATTTGCTAGACCAATAGCCGCTACTACTAAAATAGCTTTATTGCTCACCCTCAGTTTTGGCATAACTTACGCTAGCGAAAATCTCGAATACAAAATCAAAGCAGCCTATCTTTATAACTTTACCAAATTCATTAGTTGGCCGGATAAGAATACTACGACGTTCAATATTTGCATCGTCGGCCAAGATCCATTTCAAAATTTACTAGACAGCCTGGAAACCAAAACGGCGCAGGGTAAACCTATCCGTGTGTTTCGCTATAGTGATGCCAAACAGACAGCAGACTGCCATATCGTCTATTTCGATACGTCGCCCGCACCCGCTAATACTTTAGTATTTGGTAGCTTAACCGTGAGTAGTCAACCTTCGTTTGCCGAATCAGGCGGAATGATTGGTTTCGTATTGGAAAATGGAAAAGTCAAATTACAAATCAACCTTAAAGCCTTAAAACAGAATGGCCTTGGAATTAGCGCTAAACTGATCGAAGTAGCGACGCTAGTCGAAGGGGATGGAAATGAGTAACTTATTCTCGCCTGTTTCCATCAAATCCAAATTGCTGGCGATTGTTCTGGCTTCCAGTTTCTTCGCTATGCTAGTGTCTTTTTTAATCCTAGTTGTGATCAATGTTAGCGAAGTTAAACGTAAGGCTCATGACGACTTATTAGCCGCAGCAAATCTGATTGCGAATCGCAGTGTTGCAGCGGTAATGTTTGACGACCCTTTGCTTGCCAAGGAAAACCTCAATTCGCTAACAAATTTGCCGAATTTGCAAAATGCCTGCGTCTATGACAGACAAGGCGACTTGTTTGCCAGTTTAGATATTACTCAAACGGCCTGTCCAAATGATTCAACCGGACTGCGCACCGAAGTCGATCAATTAACACTCTTTGTCCATCAACCCATGATTGCGGACAAAGATAAGATCGGCTCGGTTTTCATCATTTCCGACTTAAGCTCGGCTCTCACGCGCCAATTAAAACTTGTCGGCCTAGTCTTGATTGTGTTGTTCATCGCTTTATGCGCAGCATTTCTGCTAACCATACCGATGCTCAACAAGGTTGCAAAACCAATCACCTCGCTGGTGAAAACCACAAAAAAAATCAGCCAGAACTACGACTATTCGTTACGTGCAAAAAAATATAGTCGTGACGAAATCGGGATTTTAGTCGATGCCTTCAACGATATGCTGGAAACCGTCGAAAGCAAAAACAAGAGCTTAGTCGATCTTAAAAACAACTACCAGGCGCTTTACGACAACAATCCGACCATGGTCTTCGATCTTAATTTGCAGGGACAAATTTTATCCGTTAACCAATTTGGAGCTAAACAAATTGGTCTGAACGTAGACGATTTGTATGGCTTATCAATATTAAATTTCACCCATCCGGATGATATCGCCAGCAGCCAGTTGTTTTTCGAGCAGTGCGTTACTTATCCGCGCCAAGTCCATAAACAGGAAAAACGCTTTATTTGCAACAACGGCAACATCATCTGGGTCAGAGAAACAGCGCGGTTAGTTAACACCAAGCATCAAAACAAGCATTTCCTGCTGGTCTGCGAAGACATTACTGAAACAAAGCGCCTTGCCGATAAAATTGCCTACCAAGCCAGTCACGACGAATTAACCGGCTTAACCAACCGACGCCAGTTCGATATTTATGTTCAAGACCTAGTAGCACAAGCACACGCGGACAAAAGTTCGCATATCATGTGTTATTTGGATTTGGATCAATTCAAGGTTGTCAACGACACTTGCGGCCATTTAGCAGGCGATGAATTACTAAGACAACTTGGCGAGTTACTGCGGCAACACGTACGCAAAACGGACATATTAGCGCGCTTGGGCGGCGACGAATTCGGTATTTTGATGGCCCACTGTTCCAGAGAGCAAGCTTTAATTACGGGAGATAAGCTACGGAACGCTATTGCCGATTTTCAGTTCGCATGGGAAAGCCGTAGTTTCAGTATCAGTGTCAGCATCGGAATTACGCTGATCGATCACACGAGTGGTAACGCGGTGGATATCTTAAAAGAAGCCGACGCCGCCTGTTATGCCGCTAAGGAAAAAGGTCGCAATCGTGTTCACGTATTCAGCTCGACCGACGAGGAACTAGCTGAACGACAGGGTGAAATGCAGTGGGTAGAAAAAATCCGATTAGGTATCGACGAAAATCGTTTCGAAATATACGGACAACTAATCGTGCCGACAATTGACCGAAACGAGGGTCTGCATTTCGAATGCTTATTACGTTATCGTGACGAACAAGGCAATATCATTCCTCCGGGCGCTTTTTTACCCGCTGCGGAACGCTACAATATGGCACCGGCACTGGATCGCTGGGTAATTACCAACTTATTCAAATATTTAAGTACTACTCCAGGATTTACTGAACGCCTCGAACTCTGCTCCGTCAACATGTCTGGTCTATCATTATCCGACGAAAACATGCTGGAATTTATTAGCGAACAATTCAACTACTGGCAAATCCCGGCCCATAAGATCTGTTTCGAGATCACAGAAACAGCAGCAATTAGCAATCTGTCCTATGCTAGAGATTTCATCGACACATTACACAAACGGGGCTGTTTATTTTCTTTAGACGATTTCGGCAGCGGTTTATCATCGTTTGCATATCTGAAAAACCTGCCGGTGGATTTTCTAAAGATCGACGGTTTGTTTGTTAAAGATATTCTAGAGGACAAAATCGACTTGACGATGGTGAAATCAATTAACGAAGTGGGGCATGTTATGAGTAAAAAAACCATTGCAGAGTTCGTCGAGAACAAAGACATTTTCGATTTGCTGAAAAAATTAGGCGTAAATTACGCCCAAGGCTACGGCATCGCAAAACCAGTTCCCCTCCAAGAGCTTTGAGAAATAACATGCGAAATCTGGAGCGACATTACTTTATGCATTTGCTATTTCTGAATTGCATGACCGGTAATGTTTATGCTCAGCAGAGTATGGACGACCTCATGGCATTATCGCCTGCCGAGCTATCAGACATTTCAGTCAGCATTGCGTCCGGGACCGCGACAACGCTGTCGCATTCGGCTGCCGTAACCAGTGTCATCACAGCGGAACAAATTGAAGAAATGGGGGCAACCGAACTGTATCAAGTTCTGGAAACCATTCCGGGTCTACATGCCAATCTGCAACCGGTGACCTACGATTACAGTTATTCAATGCGCGGCATCAGCAATGACACTAATGCGGAAGTGCTATTGTTAATGGACGGGTCCCGTTTTTCGACACCTTATCAGGGCACCCACATGGCCGGAATGATCATTCCGGTTAAAGATATACAACGAGTAGAAGTGATAAGAGGGCCAGGCTCGGCACTTTACGGTGCCGATGCCTTCGTAGGCGTAATCAATATTATCACTAAAAAAGCATCCGACTTAAATGGCGCAACTGTTGGTGCCCGTGGCGGCAACGCCGATACAACAAGTGCCTGGGGACAATATGGCGGACAATGGCAAGGCTGGAATATCGCCGCCAGTTTACAATTCAACCATAACGACTTCGATCCAAACCGTATTATCGCTGCGGATGCGCAAAGCCAAATTGACGCCGCATTAGGCACGAATGCATCATTGGCTCCCGGTCCAATGCAAACCCAAAACCAGCGCTGGAACGGACACCTGAATTTACAACGAAAACATTGGGATTTAAGCTTTTGGGCCTTTAACGAAACGGATTACGGTATGCGCGCCGGCGCGGCCGGCGCATTAGATAATCGCGGCCAAGGTAACGGTAGCAACTATCTCGGCGATATCCGCTATTCTACCGAGGATGCTATTGAAGATTGGGAGCTACAGGCTCACGCAAGTTTCTTGTATACCGACAGTACCGCTAACATTTATAACTTCCCTGCGGGGTCGCTGCTGCCTATCGATGCAAACGGTAATGTGACCGAGGAATTGTCATCGACTGCCGGACTGGTTTTGTTTCCTGACGGCATGCGCTTCAATCCCGGTTTTAAAACCACCATGCCGAGCTTCGAGCTGACCAGCATCTACAAAGGTTTTTCGAATCATTTATTACGCATGGTCGCAGGATTTCGCTACGAAGAATTAGACACGTCGGAAGTTCGAAATTTCGGGGTCGGCGTAATAGACGGCGCGGCGTTACTTCCTCCTCCTAATGTCAATTTAGCCCCTAACATGCGGAATGTCACCGACACTCCATACACGTTCATTGGTAACCACCAGCGCGATATTTGGTCGATGGCGCTACAGGACGAGTGGCAAATCGCTGAAAATTGGCATCTAACCACCGGCGTGCGCTACGACCACTATTCCGACTTCGGCAGCACCTGGAATCCGCGTGCAGCATTAGTCTGGGATATAACGACTAAATTGACCGGAAAACTACTTTACGGTCATGCCTACCGCGCACCAAGCTTTCTGGAACTATATCAAAAAAACACGCCGCTTTTTACCGGCAACCCTTCGTTGCAGCCTGAAACCATTGAAACGACAGAATTAGCATTTGATTACCGACCGGCTCAGAATCTAAGAACCGCTCTAAATCTGTACCACTATGAAATACAAGATCTGATTGGAGGTAACATTAACAGCAATGATTTGACTGTGCAAAACACCGCCGGGCAGAATGGTTATGGCAGTGAGTTTGAGTGGAACTGGCAATTCCACCCCGACTGGAATTTACAAGGCAACTATGCATGGCAATTTGCCCGTGACGAAAACACAAACAATCGGGTGCCCTATGTCCCGGAACATCACGTTTATAGCGCACTAGCCTGGAATTTCATGCCGAAGTGGAAAATTCAAACTCAGGTTAACTGGATAGGACACCGAACCGTTGCGCCGGGTGATTCTAGGGCCTTAGATGACTATGAAACCGTTGACATCACTTTAAACGCCAAACGCTTGATGGGCTATGTCGATCTTAAAGCATCCGCGCGTAACGTTTTCGATAGCCAAGGCAAAGAACCTGCTGTCAATGCCTATCCCGACAATATCCCTATTCAGGGCCAAAGCTTTTACGTCGAAGCGTCAATACATTTTTAAGCGGCTATCGTTTGCGCATCATGGTGCCAGATCGCATCAACAATACGCGCAACCATTTTTCTACTAACCCATGCCTCGCCGCGTGTAACAACTTGCACTAACTTATTAATGTACCGCGGTAACTGTTTTTTGTCCTGAAACCCTTTAGCCCCGGTCAGTAGACAACGAAAAATTTCATCTTCGCTCGTATTATTGCCAATCACCACTAGTTTAGAAGCCTTGGTGACTTCGAGTAACAGCTGAATATATTCCGGCGTCTGTTCACCACGCACCACATAGTTAAGAAGTATCAGTTCAGGCTGATACTGCTCCGCCGCATTGAGCGCTTGAATTTCATCGGAAAAGTACAGTGCGTCGACATTACCACCGAATAACGCAGACGACTGTTCGGCATTATCTATTATAAGGATTTTCATTTTGACTTTACCGCATATGCAAACTTAACGAACCTTGAAAAACATCGGCTAGTTAGCTAGTTAATTCAACAAAACCATGTATTCCACGCTTCGAGTCTCTAGCCAACCAGTTCTTTAAGTAAAGCAGTTGATCGGTTAATTGCAAGTCATCCAAACTTTTTTTATTTTTGAGCAAGCGAAAAGCTTGTGACAGCACCTTATAGTTTTCTCCTACGATGCCCGCTCTTCTTAAGCCAACGATATTGAGCCGGTAATGTTTTGCCGGCCGCCCTCCTATTAACATATACGGAATGACGTCCATATTGATACCGGTCGTGCCTTGCACAATCGCATAGGAGCCTATACGGCAGAACTGATGCACAACGACAGCGCCGCCCATGAACACATTATTACCCACTTCAACATGTCCGCCGATAGCCACATTATTGGCAAATATAGTCTTGTCGCCAACCGAGCAATCGTGGGCGACATGACTGTTATTCATGAAATAACAGTCGGATCCGATTTTGGTTGCCGTCCCGGCTACGGTTGCTCTGTGTGCCGTAAACCCTTCCCGAAAGTTATTATTATCGCCAATTTCCAACCATGACTCAGTCCGCGAATCGAAACCGACATCCTGCGGCAAACCACCTAATACGACGTGGGGGTGTAGTATATTGCCAGAACCCATTCTCACCTGTCCGTGCACCACGGCATGCGCCCCAACTTGACAATTATCGCCAATCACCGCGCCGCTTTCGATAACGGCAAAAGGTCCAACCCTGACATTGTTACCAAGTGTGGCATCTGCAGCAATACAGGCGGAAGCGTGAATAATATCTGACATGAATTATCCTCTAGGGTGAAATTTTGAATGTAAGGTCTTCAGGCGGTGTTGCGCAATATGCGTATAGATCTGAGTAGTCGATAAATCGGAATGTCCCAACAGCATCTGCACCACCCGCAAGTCCGCACCGTGATTGAGCAAGTGCGTTGCAAATGCATGCCGTAACGTATGCGGAGATAAGTGCTTATCGATCCCGGCTCTTTTGCCATATCGCTTGATGATATGCCAAAACCCTTGCCTTGTCATACCTGTTCCACGCGCAGTCACAAACAAAAAGTCGCTTTGCCTGTCACCAAGGATATCCTGTCTGGCTCCGGCGAGATATTGCTCCAACCATAGCATGGCTTCTTCACCGACCGGCACCAAGCGTTCCTTTTCACCTTTCCCGCTTATTCGAACGGAGCCCTGCCTAAAATTAAGCTGTTGGAAGGTAATCTCGACTAATTCCGACACGCGCAGGCCAGCCGCATAAAGCAATTCCAGCATTGTTCTATCCCGAAACCCCAACGCATGCACGATTTCAGGCGCCTGCAACAACTTCTCGACATCCGATTCCGATAAAGAGTCAGGCAATGAGCGACCTATATGCGGTGCCTCGATTAGCTGTGTAGGATCTGACCTAATCTGTTTTTCTCGCAGAAGATAAGCATAAAACCGCCTCAAACTAGATAACATCCGGGCGGAAGACCGGCTACTATGACCCTGGCGCTGCCTATGCAATAAATAGCGCGAAATATCGTCTTCGCCGACCTCGGATATCGTTACGCCCTTTAACCAATTATCGAATTGATTCAAATCGCTGCCATAGGCCGATACGGTATTATCGCTAAGTCCATCCTCCAACCATAATGCGTTTAAAAACGCCTCAATGATTTTTACCGAGCCGCTCATCGTTCTCGCTGTATGATTTCTCGCTCATAGCTCAATAAGCGCCGCTTTAATTCCACCCATGCCCCCTGTTTTTGCCCACCAAATCCACCTATTCCTGTTGTGGATACCACGCGGTGGCAAGGGATTATGCCTGGATAAGGATTATTTCGGCAAGCCTGCGCCACGGCTCTCGGCCCCGAATGCAGCTGCCGGGCCACATCGGAATACGTCCTGACTTGCCCGATTGGAATTTCAATCAAGGCTTGCCATACGGCCCGGCTAAAATCGCTTCCGCGTCCTAATAATCTGATTTGAATGGGATCAGCATCCCGCGCGGTTAAACCTTGTACAAGCGCTTCAATCGACGCTGAGCCGTTACATTGAAAGCAATCTTGCGGAAGTCTCCAGGCAGTATCAACGATGACCCCACCAACCTGGGTTAATACGAAAAACTCCCCTAAAAACCGAGTTTCATTACTAACTCGCTCTCCATCGGTCGCCGATCGCCAAAGAATTTGAATCGCCATCAATTCTACCGATATAAGGCGTAAAAAAAGGCAGCTTATAGCTGCCTTTTCAACATTGATTCGCCATTGAAACGAATCCGGTTCAACACCGCAATATCAAGAAAGCTTCTCTTTGATGCGGGCGGCTTTACCGGTCAAGTTGCGCAGGTAATATAGTTTCGCGCGACGCACATCGCCGCGCCGCTTGACTTCGATACTACTGACCGCAGGGCTATGGGTTTGGAATACACGCTCAACGCCAACACCGTGGGAGATTTTCCTTACAGTAAACGCAGAATTCAAGCCGCGGTTACGCTTAGCGATAACCACTCCTTCAAATGCCTGTAGACGCTCGCGGGTGCCTTCCACCACGCGTACCTGCACAACGACGGTGTCACCGGGACCAAATTCCGGCACATCGTTCTTCAGCTGCGCCGCTTCCAATTGTTCAATAATATTACTCATTGCCACACCCTAATGTATCAACTTCAGTTTTAAATTCACTTAGCAAAGCGTCTTGCTCTGCGGTTAACTGTACTTTCTTCAATAAATCCGGACGCCTTAGCCAAGTCCGGCCTAATGCTTGCTTCATTCGCCAACGTTCTATTTCGGCATGATGTCCGCCTAACAATACTTCAGGCACATCACCCAACTCGCTCCGTTCCGGCCGGGTATAATGCGGACAGTCCAGCAAGCCATGATAATGGGAGTCTTGCTTGGCGGAATCCCCGTCTCCCAGCACTCCGGGAATCAAGCGCGTAACTGCATCTATCACGACCAAAGCCGCTAATTCGCCGCCGCTGATCACGTAATCGCCTAATGACCACTCTTCATCGCAAACACACTCGATGAATCGCTCATCTATCCCTTCGTAACGTCCGGCAACCAAAATCAACTGCTCGATTCGACTGGCTTCCTGCAACATTCGCTGAGAAATCAATTTGCCCTGAGGGCTTAGATAAACAACGCGCTTGTTTACGGATTGGCCAAGCCGTTTTGCCGCAACAACCGCATCCAATATCGGCCGGTATTTCATCACCATGCCCGGCCCGCCTCCGTACGGCCTGTCGTCAACGGTCCGATGTTTATCTTGAGTGTAATCACGCGGATTAAACACCGACAAACCAACCAACCCTTTTTCTATCGCCCGTCCGGTAACGCCGTAAGATGCGGCATCCAGTACCATTTCCGGAAAGAGGCTAACGACGTCAAATCGCATCCCGACTCAAAAATCCGGTTCCCAGTCGACAATCATAACTCCCGCCTGCAAATCGATATGCAAAACCGTTTGCTGCTGCAAAAACGGAATCAAGCGTTCAGTTCCGGCATCACGTACCACCAACACGTCATTCGCGCCGGTTTCCAATATATGATCAACCTTACCCAGATACACACCAGTCTGAGTCTCGACCCGTAAACCGACCAAATCCGCCCAGTAATATTCACCGGGCTCGGGCTTGGGTAGTTGCTCTTTGCGGATCAGAATCTCCGCCCCTATCAATGCCATCGCCTCATCTCGGGCTGCAACGCCTTCGAGTTGGGCAACGACCGCATGACCATGAAGCTGGCCTTTGGAAACGTTGATTTCCCTGGTTTGGTTATTTTTTCGCAAAAGCCACGGCGAATATCGCAGTATGTTCTCGCGCGGTTCTGTAAAAGAGTAAACTTTCACCCAACCTTTAATACCGAAAACGCCGGATATTTCACCAGCGTTCAGATAATCACTACCAGGCAAGTCGCTTACGCAACAGCTTTAGCGGCGTCTTTGATTAATCTGGCCACACGGTCAGAAGGTTGTGCACCGTTTGCTTGCCAGTATTGAACCCGGTCAGTATCTAAAACAAGTCTTTGCTCACCGCCGCGCGCCAGCGGATTAAAAAAACCTAGACGTTCGATATAACGCCCGTCACGGCTGTTTCGGCTATCAGTCACTACAACGTGGTAAAAAGGGCGATTTTTCGCGCCTCCTCTGGACAAACGAATGCTTACCATTTGGACACCTTAAAACATTGAATCAAAATTTAATTGATCTATTCTACGCGATTTTACGCAGATGTGAAGCACTAATTACAAACGCTTACATTCTCATGCCGCGCATATTGGATTTCATGCCGCGCATCATGGCGGCAATATTGCCCTTAGAAAACTTTTTCATCATCTTTTCCATCATCTGGTGTTGCTTCAGCACCCGGTTTACCGCCTGCAAATCCAAACCGCAGCCATCGGCAATGCGCTGCTTCCGACTGCCTTTAATCAGCCCGGGGTATTGTCGCTCTTGCGGCGTCATGGAATTAATCACAGCAATCTGTCTAGCCAAGTCCTTATCATTGACTTTTTCTTTGACTTCCTTCGGTACGCTGCCCATCCCCGGCAACTTATCCATCATGGCCGTGAGCCCACCCATGTTCTGCATTTGCTGCAACTGCTCTTTCAAATCGTTTAAATCGAAGCTCTTACCCTTTTTGATCTTCTTGGCCAGCTTTTCCGCTTTTTGCTTGTCAACCTTATCTTCGATATCTTCGATCAACGACAGCACGTCACCCATCCCCAAGATACGGGACGCCATCCGATCCGGATAAAACGGCTCCAACGCGTCGGCTTTTTCACCGACACCGATAAATTTAATCGGCTTACCGGTGATATGGCGAATCGACAACGCCGCACCGCCACGCGCATCACCATCGGCTTTGGTCAAAATGACCCCTGTCAATGGAAGAGCATCGTGAAACGCTTTCGCGGTATTGGCCGCATCCTGCCCTGTCATACTATCGACCACAAACAAAGTCTCGATCGGCTTGATCGCCGCATGCAGCGCTTTGATCTCGGACATCATCTCCTCGTCGATATGCAAACGCCCTGCCGTATCGACGATCAAGACGTCGATGAACTGGCGCCTGGCCAAATCGAGCGCACGATTCACGATATCTACCGGATTTTCAGACGCATCGCTCTCGAAAAACTTCAAGTCGTTATCTTCAGCCAAGGTTTGTAATTGTTTGATCGCTGCAGGACGATAAATGTCCGCGCTGACCACGCCAACCTTTTTCTTCTTCTTTGCCTTTAAATGAAGACCCAACTTTGCTACCGTGGTAGTTTTACCCGCCCCCTGCAAGCCCGCCATCATCACGATGGCCGGAGGCTGAGTACGCAAGTTCAACTCTTCATTAACCTCGCCCATAACCTTAACCAACTCGCTATTCACCACTTTGATCATAGCCTGACCTGGTGATAGACTGTTTTGAACCTCCTGCCCCAATGCGCGCTCCGTGACCTGCTCAATAAATGCAGTCACCACCGGCAATGCAACATCGGCTTCCAATAAAGCCATACGCACTTCCCGCATGGTATCTTTAATATTAGCCTCGGTCAGACGACCTTGGCCTTTCAGTTTTTTCAGGGTTCCGCTAAGGCGGTCGGTTAAATTGTCAAACATATCTGCGTCTTTGTTTTTCTATGATTGAGGCTGACGGACACCAACCTTAAACAGGTTAGAACAATCGGACCTCATAGTTTAACATAAGCAACCCGCAACGCCTTTTGATTATTTCAGCAAAACGCAATGAACAGCATCTTTGTCGGCATTCCATCAGTTTTATGTTACCTCATCGCTTCAATTGTGATGATCAACGAAATTTTAAAACACAGCGAACAACACATCAGGTCTGTTCGATTGGCTTGGCTGGGAACAGGATTACACAGTACCTACCTGATATTAGCTCTACAAAACCCGAACGGATTCAACTTTAGCTTTTTCAATACCGCGGCACTCGTAGCTCTGTTTATCGTGTTGCTGCTGCTATTTGCGGCGATTGACAAACCGGTTGAGAAATTAGGTATTGCGATTTTTCCGCTGGCCGCGATCCTCTTGACTCTAGACATCATTTTCCCTGAGAAAACCCATCGTCTTTCAGCTCATAACTGGCAGATGGGCCTACACATCCTCTCTTCCATTGTGTCATTCAGCCTCCTTAATATTGCCGCAATCCAAGCTATTTTATTGGCAATACAAGACCAGCAACTAAGAAGCCACCATCCAAAACGCTTAATCCTGGCACTACCGCCTTTACAAGCCATGGAAACCTTGTTGTTTCAGATGATAGGAACAGGTTTATTTTTCTTAACCTTGTCACTCTTTAGCGGATTTGTATTCATCGAAGATTTATTCGCCCAGCACTTAGTCCATAAAACAGTGCTATCGATCATCGCATGGTTTATTTTTTCAAGCTTACTATTAGGCAGGTTCAGATACGGATGGCGCGGCAGTACCGCCATCCAGTGGACGTTGATCGGCTTTGTGTTATTGTTATTGGCCTATTTCGGCAGCAAATTAGTGCTGGAACTGATATTGAATAAAACCTGAGTCTAACGCGCCGCATTATAAGCTCGCGCAGCTTGCTGATTTTGTTTTACAGCATGCATTTGTTTTTGGAGCGATTTCCTTTCCGCGGCAGCAAACTCGGCAAGCTTGGCATCCGAATCCAAAATGTATTGAATACCTTCTCTCACTGCCTGCGGGTCTAAAAACAGCGCTTGCGTAAAGAACTCGCCTATCAATAAATCCCTTTTATTTTGCAATTCAAACACAGCCTCCCAATGACCATGCGTTGCACTGCCCAACATCAAATCGGACAATTCCAACAATCTTGCAAACGCCAAGCTTTGCTGTTCAGCCATTTGTAACTGCACGTAATTCCAAAGGTATTTCCATCCACGCCGACTTGATTTCCTTGATTAAATCAGCCACCTCAAACAGCGCTGCAATATCGCTTTGCAAATTGGCATCAAAAAGCCTTCTTTGCATGTAATCGTAAAGACTATCTAGATTTTCAGCAATTTCCCCACCGGCTTGTTTATCCAAAGATGCTCTTAAACCGTCGATAATCGCAATCGCTCGACCTATTTTTTGGCCTTTCTCCTCTATATCGCCTCTTTCTATCGCGCCTTTTGCTATAGCAATCCTCTCCAGCGCCCCATCAAACAACATTACTATCAACTGATGCGGATCAGCCGAATCCGCACCAATTTGAGTCCCCACCTGTTTATATTGCCCCATGGCGCGAGAAGCTACTGAATTCATAATCATTTACCCTGGTGTTATTTATTTTTCGACAAATTATTGTAAGGGAGCGATGCCAATTGCTGAGTCAGATAAGAACTGGTGCTCGATATTTGCCCCAACAAGGCATCCATCGCATTAAACTTACTTAGCAACCGACTCTCATAATCAGCGATCTTAACATCCAACTTTGTTCGTTCTTCATCAATCAAATCAAGGCTTTTCTGCAAACCTTCCGTTTTAGCCGCTAGCGCTCCGCCGGCGTTTAGAACCCCGCCCAACGCATTATCCAGTCTTTCAATTAAGCCGCGAGAAAAATTAATATTGCCTAAATCACCTATACCGTCACCCTCTACCAACAACTTTAATCCGGTAGTCGAGGTAAGATACTGACCATCGCCTTCGGCGGATATGCCGCCAATCGTACCGGCAACATCAGTGCCTGCTACTCCAGCAGCAACCCCCAACCCGACATCCGACGCCGTCGATTCAACGATCTCAACATTAGAGTCGGCACCATAACTTTTCGAGTTGATCACAAAACGATTATTAGCACTGTCAAAACTAACTTCGACAGCGGCCCCCTTTGCCTTCAACGACGCATCGCCATTTATTTTTGCCTGTATCTCCGCCGCTAAAGCATCCGCGCTTGCATAAGTAGTCGCGCCCAAGGTAATACTTGCGGACGTTGTGCCATCCACTTTAATTTTGAAGGTATCATTGACACCCGCGGCAACAACCATCGAGTTTATACTATTGTTCGCCTCGGATAGCACGCCCCGACTGGCCGCTTGCGTAATATTTACAGCATATTTTCCGGTTTTTGTATCGCTGGTACTAGACACGAAATGCACGTTCTGATTACTCGGCCGCCCCATTTGAGTAAATACTGCGGCGACACCTTCCGGGTCGTCTTTCAAGGCTGCGTTTAACTTGCTGGTATCCAGCTTCAAAGAACCATCGGTTTCGGTCTTTAAACCTAAATCAACCAAGGTTCTAAACGATGAACTCTCAAGACCGCTTACTACTCCGCCTAAAACGCCGCGGATCTGCGACATCGCCGTTCTCAAGGTCACATCGCCTAACAAAGTCGAGCCGGTTTTCGTGTCCGGATTGTAACTGCTCAGTTGCTTAACATTGGCAATCAATTCATTGTAGCTATCGACAAAACTTTGTATAGAATCAACCACGCCTTCAGAAGATTTCGAAATATCAAGACTGATTTTTTGTCCAGGCTGCGCCGTTGCCAAATCCAGCGTCACCCCTTTTAAAGTGTTCTTGAAGGTGTTGCTGGAATTCGTTACATCTAGACCGTTGATACTTAATATCGCATCCTGAGCAACCTGGGTTTGCGTCATATTGGTAGAGCCGGCATTAAACTCAAATCCGGCCAAGCTGGCATCGTTTACCGAAATCTGCATGCTATTGGACTGTCCGGTATCTTCAGACGCTAAAACCAATCGATAGGCTTCTCCATCGTAAACGATGCTGGCATTCACGCCCGCGTCTGCGTCGTTGATCGCATCACGCAAGCCAGTCAGCGTATTATTACTGGAATCCAAATTCAGTGTCAGCGTGCCTTTTTCGGCATTCTGGTTAAAACCGTTATAAGTGTCCGTATCCGCATCGTAATCGGTTTGGCCAAACTTGATGGTTAACGTCCCGGTACCGACTGTGGCGCTGGCATCGGTAAAGCCTGCAGATACCAGACTTTGTGCTTGCGCTAATTGTTTAGACTCCAGATTAAACTTGCCGGCATCGGCATTACTGCTGACAGATGCGGAAATAACGCTGCTGTCGCTGGTCGTTGCCTTTAGTGACAAAAACTTGGCGCTATCTCTGAGTCCAGCTAAAGAAGCCCTAAAATCCGACAAACTACTTTTAAAAACCCCAAAAGAGGAAAGCTTGGCTTGAATATCAGACTCGCGTTTTGTCAATTGAAACTCTTGCGGCTGCCTCTCGGCTGCCACAAGGCCATCAACGATAGTACGGATATCAATACCCGAGCCCAAACCCAAAGACGATATACCAGCCATCACTCAACTCCCGGACGTAACCTAGGCCTTATCCTTAAGCAAAATTCCCACCGACTCCTCCGCCGACATCTCCTGTAAACGCTCGGCCAATTTAACTACTATCTCCGGCGGAATTTGCCGAATGACTTCATCTGTTTCCGCATCCTTAACCTCAATCACAACATCCCGCGTTGCATCATTAACCGAAAAAGACAGCTTACGCTGCTCGGCCTGAAACAACTGATTAACGCTATTCACCGCCTGATCGAGTACAGTCTTTTGCGCAATGGTTTCCGAATCAGTTTTTTCGACTGACAAATCTTTGACAAAAGCATTTTTAAGACCGGGTCGCTGCTCTGCAGCTTGTGGCTGCGCATTGTTGGCGGTTTTTACCGAGTCAGAAGGGCCGTTCCTAGTGAGGGGGGAAACTACATTTTTGATGTCCATCGCATTACCCTCGTAAACAATTTAACCAAAGCCACAGGCGGCAAATAATTGCCGCCTTCCAGCCGATCGAATTATTGCAACAATGACAACACACTTTGTGAAGAAGCGTTGGCTTGCGCTAGCATCGAGATACCGGCTTGTTGCAGGATTTGGTTACGGGCCAAGTTGGCTGATTCTGCCGCGAAATCCGCATCTTGTACACGTGAACGCGATGCCGAAATGTTTTGCGAAACGTTTTCCAGGTTAGAAATGGTAGAACCAAACCGGTTTTGCACCGCACCTAAATCAGACCGAATATCGGAGATTCCGGCTAGAGCCCCATCAATGATTTTCATGGCCTGATTAGCACCGTATTGATTGCCGATATCGATATCGGCAACCGCATCCAG
>NZ_JBSYXO010000028.1:0-54181 GCF_054172045.1 Methylomonas sp. MgM2
GGCTAGCAGACCACCCGGCGCTTCAAAAAATGGCGTCGAAACCGAAGGTATGGCGGCAAATTTCAACAGCCTGCTAAAGCTTTTTACTCCGAAAAACAACACGAAGCGCAAAGTTCTAGCTATTGCAATCGCCGACCCCTCTAAAAAAGCTAAAGCTTTTTACTCCCAAAAGCAACACGGAGTGCGATAGCTTTAGCTATCGCACCAAACGGCTTGTATTGCAAAACCGCTCATGTTAGCTCCAGGCGGTCTTTAAAACTTGCACCAACACCATCCGCGCCCGGCCGCATTGCTTCTATCTGCAACTTTGCAATCGCATGCCCTAACGACGCTGCTTTGGCAATCCACATGACGGCCAAATGCCGGTCCTTTTCGACCCCGAGGCCGTTTAAATAACACTCACCCAACCATTGCATCGCATCCGGAAAATTCTGTTTAGCCGCCGCCTCCAACCAATAGATAGCGCTCTTCCACTTCCCGTGCGATACGAAAACCAGGCCCAAGTCGTTTTGAGCGGCCGCCACCCCCGCATCCGCCTGTTCGACCAATTCGACATCGTCGGACGACAAGGGGATACACAAGTCCCGCTCAATCGATTCAAAACGAATCAGCGTCTTATTGTACGTTCCGCTTTCCTCCGCGCACGTCAAAGTACCATCGGCAATACGGCGCCTGATCGTGCGCTCGCTCCATTCGGTCAGAGTCATCGCGGCTTGCAGACTGATATTCGGGAAATTACTCATACCAATAGCCTTGTATGCCTATAAAAAAGCGTTTGTGTTTTATTAACTGTTACCGGAAACAATCAATATCGTGTCGTTTTTAAACCGGCACGAGCAAGCTTAGCATCATTCCGGCCCCAAACCGGCACTTGGCAGACAAATTTTTCCGGCAAAATCCGGTCTGGCACAGCCAACTATCTGCCAGACGGCGAATCCCGATCAATATCAACCGGCATCTTTGTTTTTTCTTAGGGCGTTCTTCGAGCGATAGAAAGTCGATCCGAGCTTGCCCGCAAGCAATGTAGATATATTTCAAATACTTATAAATACACAAGCATTACCATTTTTTAATAAATAAACATTGGCACACAAACTGCTTTAGTCATTTCGAACTTTTTCACCCCATGAGGATAACTCCATGAACACACTACCCATGAACAAAGTACAACAAGGTTTTACCTTGATCGAATTGATGATCGTCGTAGCGATCATCGGTATCCTGGCTGCAATTGCGATTCCGGCTTATCAGGACTATCTAGGAAGATCCCAAGCCGCCGAGGGTGCGGAACTCCTAGGCGGTTTAAAAACGCCTGTTGCCGAATATTACGGCACTTATGGAACGTTCCCTACCATCGCCCAACTCGGTAGCCCAACAACCCAAGGAAAATATGTATCTGGAATTGCTGCTGACACTACAGCCGGCACTTATACTGCGACATTCAAATCGACCGCCGGAAGCATTAACCCTAAACTTGCCGGCACTTCTATCGTAATGACTTTCAATACCGGCACCAATGATTTCACCTGGGGCTGCGGAAGCGTTCCTACCGGCATGCAACCAAGCATGTGCAAATAATACTAATATGCTCATAAAAGAGCACAAAACCAACGAACCCCTGCTAACGCAGGGGTTTTTTTTGATCGCCATTACTCTGGCTTACTGTTGGATCAGCCGCCCCGGTTTGGCCGGCGGATTCATCCTGGACGACTGGCCTAACCTGGCAGGACTTGATCAGGTCAAGATACACGGCCAATTATCATTGTTCAGCCTTAGCGGAGCCGCCAGCGAATTGGGCCGCCCTATCAGCTTACTGAGTTTCGCGTTACAAGCGCAGGACTGGCCCGATAATCCTTATCCTTTCAAACTCGCCGGCCTGATTATTCAGGTTGTCAACGCCTGGCTGGTCTACGCCTGCTGCTATCTGATCGGCCGAATCAGAAACTGGCCCCAACGCCATGTCTTCATTTTTGCCGGCAGCGTATTGATATTCTGGTTGTTTCTTCCCTTGAATATCAGCACGGTATTTTACGTCGTGCAGCGCATGACGCTGTTGGCCGGGTTGTTTTCCTTGATCGGTATCGCGGCGTTTTTATGGGGCGTCAAACAGCGTTCGAACACCGGCTTGGCCTATGCCACGCTAGGCCTGCTGATTACGTATGTTTGCGGCATTTTGTCCAAGGAAAACGCCATACTTTCCGGACTCTATCTCAGCGTGGTTTATGCTTTGTTGATACCCGAGCAATACAAGTCCAAGCTGTGGAACTGGTGGATCATTATTTTCGGGATTTTGCCGTCATTAACCGTCATCGCCTATCTTTGTATCGGTCTCGGTCAACATACGCGCCCCGAATTCGGTCCTTATGAACGCTTGTTGACCGAAACGGTGATTCTGCAGGATTACCTGAATCATATTTTGCTGCCCACACCGGGAAAATTGAATATTTTCAACGACGGCTATCCTGTTTATAAAAACCTGTTCGAGTCTTTTATCGGCATACAAGCGGTCTGTTTTTGGTCAGCCTTATTCGCCTTGGCCTTTTTCCTTAGAAGACGTGCCGTTTTTTTTGCATTCGGCGTTTTTTGGTTTTTAGCCGGCCATTTGCTCGAATCGACCGTTTTCGGTTTGGAATTATATTTCGAGCATCGAAACTACTTGCCTAGCTTGGGAATCATCATGGGCATAATCGGAACCACGGTCGAACTCAATGCAAGAACGAACACGCTTTCAGATACACGGCAAACGCTACTCAAATACGGATCGACTGCTTTATTGGCTATGGCGGCAGGCGGCCATATTTTGGTGTATGGGGCCGAAATATCGACTTGGAGCAGCCCCGGTGCTTTGGCAATTTCGGCATTGACCGAGCGTCCGCACTCGCTAAGAGCGCATCAAGAAGCGGCCGCCTACTTCGCCAATATCGAAGACTACGCCACTTCCACCTTATTATTGCAGTCTATCGAACAAAAATGGCCGGGCTATCCGGGCACCTACAGCCAATTGGTCATGCTGAGTTGTTTGGATAGTAATGTGATACTGCCTCAAGCCAAAGCCATCAAACAGCGGCTGCAAGCCGGCCGGTTTGACCGAGGCACGCTGGACGCTTGGCATCAGATTTACGAATTCAAGAAAAACGGAAACTGCCCGAATCTTTCTTGGGATCAATATCAAGAATATATAGAGCTTTTAATCAACAATAAGGATTACGGCTCTCAAAAAGACGATTTTATCGTGCTCTTAGCACTTAGCTTAAACGCGTCCGGCAGGTATTCGGAAGCGGCAAAGGCGCTCGATCAATTTCCGGAAAATATCGCCAGTTTGGACTTTCTCATTTTAAAAGCGCGGTTTTATGCCATGGCCGGCGATAAAGAAGAAAGCCTGCAAATCATAGAGCGGGCAAGAATCAAATACGCAAACGATTTAAGGGTATGGTTACCAAGGGAAAGTCGAATCAATACAATCAAAAAACAGCTCGAACTTAGTAAAGCCCCTTAGATTTCCCGATTCCCACGCGGAAACGTGGAAACGAACACCATAAATCCAAGGCAAAACTCAGGCTCTGTGCATCGTTTCCGCGCCGGGGAGTATCGTAAAAACCCCGTATTCTCGGCTAGAAAGAACTCCAGCGTCGCATTCAGGGGTTTCCCGGAAAAAGCTAAAGCTTTTTCGCTCCCGCTGGAGTGCAATAGCTTCAGCTATTGCTCGGCAAGCGCTAGAGCTTGCTCCAACCGCCGCCATGCTGCTTCGTCGGGCGGCAATCCGAAACGCACACTGATAGGGTCGGTAAACAAACGGGTCAATATTCCTTGTCGGGCAAGGCCTTGATGCAAGTGGGCGGCCGCCTCGCGCTTGACCCACTGAAACAATGCGCAACCGCCGTCGGGCGACCAACCGCTGTCGGTCAGTAACCGTTGCAGGCGCTGGCTCTGTTGTTGCAAGGCCGCTATAGCAGTTTGTTGCCATTCGGTATCGCTCAACGCCATGGCCGCCACGTAACGTCCAGGATGACTAATCGTCCACGGCCCCAAGAGATGTTGTAGCGCTTTCAGCAAAGCACTTTCCGCAATCACGAACCCGCAGCGTATGCCGGCCAATCCGAAAAATTTTCCTACCGAACGCAGCACTATCAGTCCTTTTTGTACCGGCAAGGGACACAAGCTGAAATCACCGGGGAACACATCGATAAACGCTTCATCGACAATCAGCCAGCCGCCTTTATGGCTGAGTTGCCGATGCCAATCCAGTAACCGGCGGCGCGGCCACAATGTGCCTGTAGGGTTATTCGGATTTATGACGATCAAAACGTCCAGTTCGTGCAGACTGGAATCGATCTCCGTTTCTTTGATAGTAGTCACTCGATGCCGGGCTCGCAGCCAATTGGCGGCATGCTCGGCGTAAGCCGGATGCAGCACACCGACATTCGACTTAGGCCGCAATAACGGCAGCGTTTGAATCGCGGCTTGCGAGCCGGCCACCGCTAGTAAGGATTCGCATTGATAATACCGGCGCGCCGCGGGGAGTAGCTCATCGTCTTCTTCCGGCAACCTTTGCCAAATCTTTGGCGGCAATTGCGGTACCGGCCATCCATTGGGATTGATGCCGGTCGATAAATCGAGCCATTCCGACAAGGGTATTCCATACTGGCTTGCGGCGCGATGCAAGCGCCCTCCGTGTTCAAGCAAGGCATTCTCCGTGTTTGATCGTTACTGTGAAAACCATGGCAGGAGCGACAGCGTCTCTCCTACAACCCTCTTTCTTTTTCCGGGGCGGTTGCTTCCGTTTCATCATCGCCAGGGAAAAGCTGAAGCTTTTTCACTCCGCCGCCTAACGGAGTGCGATAGCTTCAGCTATTGCCGAATCGCGTCCGCCGTTCGGCGCAGTTGTATCCGCCGGCCGGTTTAGCATGGACACCATAAACCATCGGCGTATAATTTGCCGCTTTCGACGGCAACGACTCGTATTTTGCCCTCCCCCCACAACATTATTCTCATCTATCTCTCTAAGTTTTCATGAAAATCGTCATTCTTGGCGCCGGTGTGACCGGCTCTTCGGTTGCAGGCGCATTAGCCAGTGAAGAAAACGACATTGTCGTCATCGATCAAAAGCCGCATTTGCTTTCCGCGCTAAAAGGCCGATTGGATATAGCCACGATAGAAGGCAACGCAGCTCACCCTACCACATTGGAACAAGCGGGGGTGCGTACGGCGGACATGGTCATCGCTGTGACCGATCGCGACGAAACCAACATGCTGGCCTGCCAGGTCATCAATACTTTGTACGAACGACCGAAAACCATCGCCCGCGTTCGCGCCATCGATTTTCTTAACCATCCCGAATTATTTCGGCCCGGCGGCATCGACATCGTCATCAGTCCCGAGCAAGTGGTCACCGAAGCCATTCACAATCTAATCAAATACCCCGGCGCGCTGCATGTTTCCGAATTTGCCGATGGTTTAGTGCGTTTGTTTTCGATTCGCGTGGCGCAAGCCGGCTTTCTGACCGGCAAGCGAATCCAAGCCGTCAAAGAAAAATTGGCCGACAGCATGATACGGATAGCTGCCATTTTTCGCGACGGCAAGGCCATACCCGTGAACGGGTCGGCCGTCATTTCCTCCGGCGACGAGGTGTTTTTCGTGTGTCCGCGCGACAAGGTGCGCAAGACGCTAGTGGAATTGCACAAGCTGGAAGCGCCGATCAAATCCATCATGCTGGCGGGAGGCGGTCATGTCGGCAAAAGACTGGCTTTAGCTCTGGAGAATAATTATCACGTCAAAGTCATAGAGCAAGACATAAGCCGCGCCAAGGAGATCGCCAACGATTTACGCAATACCATGATTTTGCACGGCGACTGCACCGACGAGTCCTTGCTGCACGAAGAGATGGTAGAAGACGTGGATTTGTTCTGCGCAATTACCAATAACGACGGCATCAACTTGATTTCGGCCGGCCTAGCCAAAAAACTCGGCGCCAAAAAAGCGATTTGTTTGATTAACAATAACTCCTATTTAAAATTATTGGACGGCACCGAAATCGATTTGGCGATTCAACCCAAGCTGGAGACCTTGGGTGGAATTCTAAAACATGTCAGAAAGGGTGACGTAGTCGGCGTTAGTTCGGTATGCGGCGGCTCCGCCGAAGCGATCGAAGCGATTGCTCATCGCAGCAAGAATGCGCCATCCGTTGTCGGTCTTAGGGTCGACCAAATTAATATACCGGAAGGGGTCATTTTGGGGGCCTTGATCCGCGATGGAGAGGTCATTGCCATACATCACGACACCGTATTTGCCGAAGGCGATCACGTCGTCATGTTCGCATTGAATAAAAAACTAATCAAAGCCATCGAAGGCTATTTTCAGCCGATTTAACTATCCCTGCCGATGAAGGCTAAAGCCTTGTTCGGCAACATCCCATTACCGCCACGGTTCAATGAGGAGGATAGGCTGTCTTCATGCACGGCCGTTAAAAACTGAATCAGCTGCATCTCGATCTTTATCTTTTCCTGCGGTTCCCGCGCATCCCACATCCGGTTCAACAATTGTTTGGCGTGATGATGAATCGTGTAAGCGACGGCCTCCGGCAAATGCGCGTAACTGTCGCGCAACGAGCGTTTAAGTTGGTCCAGCGCCTCCAAATATTGCTGGTAGTCCTTTAAATCCTGTTTACACTGGATTTTTACCATCGCCAATTCATTGTCATACTTAGCTTGATTAAGCTTCAGTTCCTGTTCCAAAACCTGTGCTTGTTTCTTTAGCTCGGTTAGCAATGCCTGCTCGGCCAAAACCCTGGATCTTCGCAATTCCGCCGAATCGGGCTGTCTGGCTTGCTGCCAGCGCAGATGCTCGTCCTTTTGATCGCGCCAAAACTTCAACGTACCATTTAACCAACGCTGGACGACTGACATAGTACTTGCTTACGCAAAGCCAACATTGCGTGCGTATTGGCTTGTTTGTGATGATGTATGAGTTCTTTGCGCACCGTTTTGTAATTCATTGGCTCCAAGCAACACTTAAACTCGGCATTGATCGCTCTAAACAACTCAACGTTATGCTTTCTGTCGTCGGTAAATAGTAGACGTTGCCGCTTTAATTGACTCAAATAATGCAATTGGCGTTTCTCCAACAGGAAACGCTGCCTTAAATCATGCTGACGTATCTGTAACATTGCCGCTCGACGCAAAGCTATGGCTTCCCGGCGGAAATACAGAGCCACTCCCTGATAAAAGCCTTGCAGGATCAAACCAACATGTAATAACAATAAAAGCGCGAATGCCAGCAAGATAGCCTTGGCGGCCACGGTGTAAAGCCCGGTAGCCAACCAAACCATACCGAACTGCCAAACCGTAAACCCCATAAGCAGTAATGTTACGGCAGTGGCAAACGCCAATAATACGCCACGCAAGATATTTGCGAACATTGCTTCAACCAGGGCGCTCGATAAACTCCAGAGCATTACCGTCTCTATCCCGGCAAAACAAAGCCTTGCGTCCGGAAATGCTGGCCGTATAAGCGATGCCGGCGGCTTCCAGCGTCTCCTTCAAGGCGTCAACAGAATTACAATGCATTGCAACATGGCGGTCGCGGCCGCCGTGCGCCGGCCGCCCGGTGGTGGGATCAGGATTATCCAGCTGCAGTAAATGAATCTGTTGATCGCCGAGTGTTAACCATGCTCCCGGAAACGGCAAGTCGGGACGTTCCGTAGGCTTCATACCCAAAACATCCCGGTAAAACCGCAGAGACTGCTCGGTATCGGAAACGATTAAGCTGGCGTGGTGTATGGTGAGATCAAATTTAGACATGAGTTTTTACCCTTCGTTTTCGCCGGCGTATTATATCGCGGCTAAGGGATAGCCTTAATCGGATTTAAACCAACTAAGACTGTCTACACTGTTTCCAAGCGGTTTATATTCAGCGCCGACCCATCCGTTATACGCCAAATCGGCGATGAGATTAAACAGTGAGTCAAAATCAAGCCCGCCCGTACCCGGCTGAGCTCTTCCGGGACAATCGGCGAACTGGATATGGCCTATTTGATGGATATGTTCTTTTAAAAATCCCGGGCAATCCTCATGCATCCGGCTCATATGATAAATATCGTATTGCAGGCGCAGACCGGGGTGATTCAAGTCGTGCAATACCTCCAGCATCGCCTTGCCGCTATCAACGATAAAACCGGGCATATCGATACTGTTGACGGCTTCGAATACGGTTGTCACGCCGATCTCCGCGAAGGTATCGGCCGCATAGAGCAGGTTAGCTAGAAAGGTTTGCCGGTATTCGTTTAATCGGTGCGGATTACGACATCGGCCGGGCAACACGTTGATCACATCCGGTTTTAACAGGCTTGCGTATTCCAGCGTCTGCGCTACCGCCCGGCGAAACCGGGCCTGTTTCTCCGGCACGGCTGCCAGGCCTTCGCCGCCTTGCAATAAGGTGTCGGCATCGACGTTAAACAAAACCAGTTTTAGATCGTACCGCTGCAACGCTTCCCGGATATGCTCGGCAGGCAACTCGTAGGGAAATTGAATTTCCACCGCGTCGAAACCGCACTGTTTGGCCGCATGAAAGCGCTGCAACAAAGGCAATTCGGTAAACAACAGGCTGAGATTGGCGGAAAAGCGCAGCATCAGGCTTTCCGATATAGCTTGATCAATGTCGAAGGATCGTGCTCGAGAAATCCTTGCGTGCCGTGTAACTGCATCAATTGCGCCGCCAGGCCCGACATCGGTATCGGACTGTTCTGGTCCTTGGCTAGACTTCCCGCCATGTTTAAATCCTTCAACAAGGTTTTGACCCGCCATTTGACCGGCTCGAATTGTGCAGCGGCCATTTCCGGCCCAACGATTTGCAAAGGCTTGGAATCGGCAAAACCGCCGGCCAGCGCCTCGGGAATCTTGCTGCCATCGACGCCTGATTTCTGCGCCAGCGCCATCATTTCCGCAATGACCAACACATTGCAGCCGACTATCATCTGATTACAGATCTTGGTGACCTGACCGCTGCCTACCGACCCCATGTGAGTCAAGCGGCTGTACAGAGGTTTCAACACTTCGCGGGCAATCGCGATATCGTCTATCTCTCCGCCGGCCATAATGGCCAATGTGCCTTGTTCGGCGCCAACCGTTCCGCCCGAAACCGGCGCATCAACCCAGCGCATACCGCATTGCTGTCGGATACGGAACGCAAGCTGCCGGGTAATCTCGGGATCTATGCTGGACAAATCAACGACTAATTTATCCTTGCCGCCATGCAGCAACAGATAATCGTTGGCGATAGCCTCGACTACCGAAGTATCGGCCAGACACAATAAAATGACATCGGAAGCATGCACTAAATCCGGAATATTTTCGTAAACCGACGCCCCCGCTTGCGCTACGGCCGAAAGTTTTTCGGAACTGCGATTCCAAACATTGACCGTAAAACCGGCCTGCAGCAGACGCAAAGTCATCGGCCTGCCCATCAGCCCGATGCCGATGAAACCTAAAGTCGGCATTGTTTGTGTCATGGCCTATTCGTACAGCGCGTCACTTAGATCCGGCGCCTCAGGCAGGGTTTCCTTTGCTAGGCGCCGGCTGTAGTCGCGTCCGGCACTGCCGGTGTCGACCGCACTTTTCATCACATTCTCATGCACGATACTGAATGCTTTATCGAAATCGGCATTCACAAAGCCTCTAGCCAGTTGTTCGGTAATATTGTACAGCGCCGAATAATGAACACTCTCTCCGGACGCACAGTCATTTATTTTATCGGCCAACACCCGCATGATGGACAGCACGGAACCGTCCTGGCGCCAACTAACCGAGGTCTTAACCACATCCTCGCCCCGGCATGCAATCGCAGCCAATGCGTTATAGGCCAAATCGACCAATCCAGCCAAAATTTTGGCCAAGTCACCCGAAGTAATGGCTTTGAACGTTTCACTACCGCAATCCATCAACAACGCTTGGCGCATGACGATATCCATATCCGACAAATGCACGGTTTCGGAATGTTCCGCTTGTTCTATCCCGAATCGGTCGTGGAATTCTCTGACTTTTTCTAAATGTTTGTTCATGGCCTATCCTCCCCGTTCAGAAATGAATGTTCTCGTTGCATAGTATAAGTCAGTAGGCTGGGCAACGCTTTTTTGCCCACCGATCAATGCTAATGCATACGACGACGGGACTGAATCAGCGATACAATAACGACCACGGTTAATACCGCTAACGACGCTTCCAGCAGCAAAAACGCGCCTATTTTGAAATAAGCGAAACCGGGATGCGCATAACGCACCAGCCAGCCGGCCGCTTCATCGGCAATGGCGGAAGCGTAGACCACCACGCTTAACCAAACTTTAAGCAAGGTCGGCAAATGCGTCATCAACATCAAATGCGTCAGAGTCAATACCAACATCCCCATCGCGAACAAATGGAAATGGGTGACTTCCAACAAGCTTTGGTAACTTTTAGGCTGGGTGAATTCTTGTTCCGAGCCCAAATAATACGTGATTACCGAGTCCGTACTTAAATCCATTTTATGAAAATACATTAATCCGTTACTAAGCCACAGTAACACGACATAAACCAAAAACATCAGAATTAAGGTATTGATCAGTATCTGGCGATTTTGTTCACCGGTAACGAAAAAGCGCATTAGTTTTGAGGCTGTTTGAGCATGACTTCGAATATGGCCAACACCTTGCGTGCGCTATCGATTGCGGCACGGCTGCTGAGGGTTGCACCGGTGATACCTTGAATATCCTTACCGTATCTCAATTCATCCAGACCATGATTGAGCAATTGGGCATACCAACGTTCCGGCGGCTGATATTCCGGGGGCTCGTGGAACGCCAGCGTGACGACTTTCTGTAAGTTGCCCTCGGGATCGAGGACCACCAGCAAGGTTTCCGGTTTGGTGCGGACATTGTGCGATTCTATCGCCGCATAGCCGACAATCTGTCCCTGCTTTTTCCCAACATAAAAACTAAACAGCTTGGACTCCATTTTGACTTTGGACAATTGTTCAATCTTTGCGACTTCCTCGTCGGTCGGGAATAGCGATTTCATCTCAACCGTGGCATCGTCTCCAAAAGCCAGTTGCATGGCTTCTTCCTTGCTGTAATAGACGGTTGCGAACCCGGGCGTTAAGAAAGCCGCCAAACTAAGCCAAAGCAATAACGGTCGAATACGTTTCAATATCTGCATAAAAATCGGGCCAATCTGAAGATGAACCCGTTATGATAGAGATTGGCTGTGGATTTGCCAAACGATTTGGCATCCACAGCCGGCACAATTTCCCAGGGCATCAACAAACGACGCCCTTTGTTTTAAAAAATGAAGCCTAGACCCAAATTAAAGTCGTCCGGTGCTGATCCGGCTTTTTGCACAAAGTTGCGGTAATCGGCTTTAATGACGACGTTCGGAATCGGTTTATAGTTAAGACCGACCTGGAAGACCTGCTTGTCTTTACTTGGGTCATCGCTCCATCCCGTCGGTGCGCTCGCAATCGTATCGATGTGTTCATATCGGAAGAACGGCGCCAGATATTGAGCGGACTCGGCAAACAAATGCGGCATGACGTCGTAGCCAATTTCGCTATACCAGCCGTAGTTCGAGGAACCCACCGTTTCTCCCTGATACTGACTCAACACGGCAGCGTCGTCGATATGGCCCCACGAACCCAAGGTACGGAACTCCAGGCCGCGATATTTCCATTGCACATGCGCCTCATACAGCTGGGTGAATACGTTGGCCTTCACCCCGTCGTATGTCTGGTTTTGCCCTGAATTACCCAAATAAGCCGAAGCGCCAATCGATACGCCCGGCACGAAATCGGGAATATAATCCACACGACCTACGTAGGCCAAATCTTCGGCCAATACTTCGCTGCCACTCTGACGGCCACCGCGAATACCGTTAGAAGTAAAACCCATCGCATCCAAACCATTCACCGCATAGGTTGTATAGGTCAAACCGGGCGCAAGTTCGCCGAACAAACCCGCACCGATTTCACGCCAGGTGGAAGGAATAATATAGCGCTCGGTTATCGGACGCTGATTGCCAAAGAAGAACGGCGGCTCATGAATCTGGTTGATAAAGCCCATGGGCATCAACACCATACCTGCACGCGCATTGGCCATTGGATCAATGAAAAAATCGAGTGCGGCGAACTCAACCGATACCTCTCCGTCTTTACCTGTCGAGGAATGTTCAAATTCGATCTCACTATTGAACAAAATGCGATCGTTAAACTTATAACCCGTATAAAGCACGAAACGCTGAAAATCGGCATTATTGGAGTTGTTGACCGTTCCATCGGAATTCGTACTCTTGTCGTCAAGATTCGCCTGATAGAAAGCCTCGCCGTAGCCCCCAATCGATAGCCCCTTATTCACGTGATAGACCTTCGACGCGGCGGGAGCCATGCCGTACTCACTCTTATATTCGGTTTTTTCCGGAATGACCAATTCGGTACGCAGTTTTTCCAGTTCTTCGGTCAACACGTCGGTTTTTCGCTCGATCTGGCTGACATCCGTTTCAGGAGCCGCTTTTTTCTCCGATACGGCTTCCAATTTTTTGGTCATCGTATCGATTTGCTGTTGCTGGGCCTGAATGATCTTCCACATTTCTTCCATCGTTTGTGGCTTTTGGGCCGGTGCGTTGGCCGCGTTGCCGACCGAGTTTACCGCTAGCAGCGCAATCGCTACCGCCAATTCTGAAGTCTTAAAGTTCATATCGCTCTCCAATGAAAAGTTAAGTTCAGTATAAAACTATATATAGCGCTAATGCAAATGATTCTCATCTTTGTTTTTTTAGATAGTACTTTTCCCGGTGAATTGCTTGCATTACTTTAAGCGACGGTGTGCATCCACTTTCCAGGCGGCCGATTCAAGCACGCCAACAAAATGCTTTGTTGTCAGATAACAGCGTATACCAAAATCGATATTAGTGATTCGGAAACAACGTTGCGTTCCCTCGCAATCACTCAATCTGATATTTCTTCCGTTTACGCCAAAATGTTGCTCTACTCATGCCGGCATAGTGCGCGGCCGAGGTCAAATGACCCTTGCATGCATGCAAGGCTTCGCGGATCAATTCGGCTTCGTTCAGATGTCGAATACGCTGGAGCGCTACGTCTGAATTCCCCTTGTTTGTCTGGGTTTCCCGAAATTCCGGCGGCAAGTCATCTAAGGTAATTTCATTGCCTCGTCCCACCGCAAAGGCATACTCGACGACGTTTTTCAGCTCCCTTACATTACCCGGCCAACGATAGTCTAATAAAGGGCGCATTGCCTCCGGTGCGATGCTGTCGACATGGCGCGGGCCTTGTTGATTGTGCTTCTGAATGCTGTGCCACAACAGCAAATTGACATCCTGGCGGCGCTCGCGCAAGGGTGGCAGGAATACCGGAACGACACGCAGCCGATACATCAGGTCTTCGCGAAAACGACCTGCTTTGACTTCCTCCCTAAGAGAACGGTGCGTCGCGGCGATGATGCGCACGTCGACATGAATCGAACTATCGCCACCGACAGGAATAAAACTTTGTTCCTGCAATACACGCAATAGTTTGGCTTGCAGTTCCATCGGCAACTCGGCAACTTCGTCCAGAAACAAGGTGCCGCCATTGGCACGTTGAAACAGGCCGGCATGGTTACGCACAGCTCCGGTGAATGCCCCTTTAACGTGACCGAATAACTCGCTTTCAAGCAAACTGGGCGTTAATGCCGCACAGTTGATAGCCAAAAACGGCTTGTCTCGGCGAGTACTTTCCAGATGCAAGGCCTGCGCAACTAACTCCTTGCCGGTTCCGGATTCGCCTCGTATCAATACAGTAGCCTCTGTTTCAGCGACATTGCGGATGATTTTGATGGCCTGCCGCATAGCGGGATCGCGCGATAAGATACCGTGAAAACTATCGTACTGATCTTGCGTATCCGTCGCGGGCACGACTGCCGCGCGCGGCTGTAAAAACTCGATCGCACCGGCAAACTCACCACTGGCGTCGAAAAACGCCCGCGCGGTGCGATAACAATTGACTGCCCCGCCATTCGGCCTTTTCAAAGCCACCATCTGCGATTTGATGCTGCCGTGTTCCGCCAGCCCGCAAGGATCGCTACCTTCCTCGCACCCCAAAGCCTCGGTACAGTTCCTTCCCAGCACCGATTCGGCGGTCCGCCCGAACAGATTTTCCGCGCCCTTGCTCCAAAACAATATCTTGCCGCCGGCATCAATCACGAACACTGCGCCGGCATCAACCAATTCGGTCAAAATAGCGACGACTCGGTCTGGGCCGATCTGACTCAGCCAGCGGTTAAAAAAAGGGGAAATTTGACTCACGTAGTTACACCATTAGTTTCAAAGCGATGGATTAACGTATCACGATGAGTCAGTTTGAAACAAACCAACTCTGTGGTTCTCACCTCCAAATTTCCCGGGGTTTGACTTTTTGTGCTCATTTGTTTTAATAAAAAAGCCTCGCAGGTCCAAATGACGCTAAATTCGGCACGGTTATCCAGCCAATCGTTCACCGACCACAGCGGTATGTCGCGATGCATTAGCCGAATAGCGATATACAATTTGCCGGAATAGACATAGTCGAGCTAAGGAACCACTATCTTTATATTCAGGCATTTATGCCTTAAAACAGGAATTTTCAGCAAGGAACGCCTAAAACGCTTAACCATCAGCTTGCTTGTCGGCGGTCTTCTGTCAGGCAGCATGGCCTGTGCATCACCCAAGATTAATAGCGATACAAAACTAGCAACCGCCGGCTACTTTCAACTTCGCTGGCATGATGAATCGGACGGATCGTTCCAACTTCAACAAGCATCCAACCTCGATTTTGCTGACGCCGTGACGATCTACCAAGGCCCGGACCAAGCCACCGTCGTCAGCGGTTTGCCGGACGGCGACTATTTCTACCGGATACGCGGTAACGGACAAGCGTGGAGTGAACCGCTCAAGGTCAGCGTTCAACATCATTCCCTAGCCAAAGCCTTCGCTTTCTTCGGACTGGGCGCCGGCATGTTCGTCGCGATGTTGGCCGTTTTACTTAAAGGCGTACGCTGTAAGGAAGGTTAATGGATCTGCCAAGCATCGATGCCAAACGACTACAGCAAGACATAGAAGTCCTGTCGACCATAGGCCGCGGCGAAGACCAAGGCATATACCGTCCCGCCTTCAGCGCGGCCGATATGGAAGCGCGCGGCTGGTTGAAACGGCAAATCGAAGACGCCGGCTTGACGGTTTATCAGGACGGGGCCGCCAATATACATGCCAGGCTGGCCTGGGACGAAACCAAGCCCAGCGTGATGACCGGTTCGCATCTGGATTCGGTGCCGGGCGGCGGTCATCTGGACGGCGCCTTGGGCGTACTGGCGGGCCTGGAATGTCTGCGTCGCCTGAAGGAACTCGACGTCAAACTAAACAGGCCGCTGGAGGCCGTGGCCTTTTCCGACGAAGAAGGCCGTTTCGGCGGCATCCTGGGCTCCAGCGCCATCTGCGGACGCTTGACGCCTGACACGCTGTTCCAAGCCCGCGACCTCAATGGCGTCACGCTCACCGAAGCAATGGCCGAGCACGGTCTCAACGCGATGGACGCATTGAGCGCCGCGCGCCGGCCGTACAGCATACATGCCTTCGTCGAACTGCACATCGAACAAGGCCCCATCCTGGAGCAACAACGCCTACACTTGGGCGTGGTCGACGCGATCAACGGCCTGAACAAATGGAACGTACGTCTGATCGGCCAAGCCGCCCATGCCGGTGCCACGCCGATGGACATGCGGCGCGATGCGTTTCAAGGACTGGCCGAATTCGCCTGCGGCCTGCCCGGACTGCTGGAAAACCACGGCAGCCCCCGCAGCGTCGCAACCATAGGCCGGGTGGAATTGTCGCCCGGCGCGGCCAATGTGGTGCCGGGCCTGGCCGAGTTTTCCCTGGACATTCGCGACTGCGATGCGGATAGCCTGCAAACCGTGACCGATGCCTTACGCCGATCGCTATCCGAAATCGCCCGCCGCCGGCAGCTGATGTTCGAGTTCGACATACTCAGCAACATCCCGCCCGTTACCTGCGATCCCGATATCTGCCGGACCTTGGATAGCGTCGCGACCAGTCTGGGCATCAATCATACCCGCATGGGCAGCGGCGCGGCGCACGACACCCAAATCATGGCCGGATTCACGCGCAGCGGCCTGATTTTCATCCCCAGCAAGGGCGGCCGCAGTCATTCACCGGCCGAATGGAGCGACTGGCAGGACATCGTCAACGGCGCCAACGTGCTGCTGAATACGCTTTATCAACTGGCAAACCAACCATGACACTGAAACACACCAACTATATCAACGTCGACCCGTTGGCGGAGGCCTACCGGGAATCGATCGCGGAAGCACCGGCGGTCACGGCCTCGCTAAAACAACACCACACGGCCTTGCTCTGCATAGACTTGCAGTACCTCGATGCCGCGCCGGGTTGGGGCGTATTCGCCGACGCGGAAAAATCCGGCGTGCCGATAGAAGCCCAGGAATATTACTTCAACCGGTTGGAAGAGCTAGTTTTGCCCAATGTCCACAAACTACAAGGCGGCTTCCGCGCTTGCGGGTTGGAAGTCATTCATACCCGTATTCAGTCTTTGACCAGGGACGGCCGCGACCGCGGCCCCGGTCATAAGCGCCTGAATCTGCACGCGCCTCCCGGCTCCAAGGAAGCCGAGTTTCTGGAGCAAGTTGCGCCTATCGGCGATGAAATCATCATCAACAAAACCGCCAGCGGCGTGTTCAACTCCACCAATATCGAATATCTGCTGCGCAATCTGGGCATTACCGGCTTGTTCATCGTCGGCGTATACAGCAACGAATGCGTATCGACCGCGATCCGCGACGCCTGCGACCGCGGCTTCCATGTCACGCTGATTTCCGACGCCTGCGCCACGGTGACGCCGGAATTGCAACAAGCCACGATCACCACGATGAAAGACCGCTACGCCCGCGTCTTGAGCACCGAAGAGGCCTTGGCCGAACTGGCCGAATTGGTCGAATTGGTCGAGGCCGGCTAATGGAAGCGATGTTGGATCAACAGTCCGCGATCCTGCCGATTGAAATCGCCTGGCTCATCATCGGCGCTTTCAGCACCTTATGGATCGCGATCGGCTGGTGGCTGGGCCGAAACAACACCGGCTTGGACAACTATATGCTGGCCGGACGTAAAGTCGGGCTGGCGCTGGCTTCGGCCACCGCGATGGCCACCTGGGTCACCAGCAACACCACGATGGCGGCGCCTCAGCTGGCCTTGCAGTTGGGCATCTGGGGCATGATCGGTTATTCCTTGGGCTCGGTCGGCTTGTTGCTGTTCGCTCCGATGGCGCAACGCATCCGCGACCTGATGCCCAACGCTTACACCAGCGGCGATTTTTTCCGCCTGCGTTACGGCAAACCGGCCTGGCGCATTTATCTGCTGATTTCCTTCGCCTACGGCATGGGCTGGCTGATCAGCCTGGGCATGGCCGGCGGCGTGTTGATCAACGCCTTGAGCGGCATCGATTACCGCATCGGCATGAGCGTCATTCTAAGCATTTGCGTCATTTATACGCTGCTCGGCGGCCTGAAAGCGGTGATCGGCACCGACTTTATCCAGACCGTGGTCATATTGCTCGGCATCATCGTGCTGGCCTGGTTTGCAATCAACGAAGTCGGCTTCGAGCGCATACACGCCACGGTGCGCGAACAGCGGCCGGAACTATTGAACCTGTTATTGCCGGCCGCCTTGATGTTTTTGTTCAACAACCTGTTTTTCGGGGTCGGCGAAATCTTCCACTCCAACGTCTGGTGGAGCCGGGCCTTTGCCTTCGGTCCCGGCGTCGGCTTTCGCGCCTACATCCTGGCCGGTTTGCTCTGGTTTCCTATTCCGATCGTCGCCGGTTTCGTGGCGCTGGCCACGCCGGCCCTCGGCTTGAACGTACCCGCCGCCGACATGGTCGGGCCGATGATCGCCGCCAAGCTGATGGGCATCGGCGGCGCGATTATCGTATTCATCGTCGTGTTCGCCGCGCTGGCGTCCAGCTTGGATTCCTTGCTGGCCGCCACCGCGGACCTGATCACCCAGGATATTTATAAAGGCCATCTGCGCCCGGACGCCGACGAAGCGGAACTGCGCGTGGCCGCCAAATTCGTCATCATCGCTCTAGGCGTCGTGACCTGGCTATTGTGCATGCCGCGCCTGACCACCCTAGGCGAATTGCTGTTCTTCATGGGCGCTTTCGTCGCCAGCACGATCTGGCCGATACTGACCGGTCTTTACTGGAAACAGGTCAATCCCACGGGTGCGGCTTTTGCGATGCTGTTCGGCACCGCGGCCGGTTTGATCGCCTATTTTCAAATCGGTTTCTACGTGGCCGCGCTGGTCTCCACCGCCGTTTCGATGCTGATCGTGCTGAGTTCAACCTATTTGCGCCCGCACGCCTACGACTGGCAACGCTTAAACGAGGCCGAAAACGCATGATGATTTCCGCCACTTTCTTATCCGTTATGGTCGGCAGTGCGTTGGCGCTTACCGTCGCCGCGCCTATTATTTTACTTTTTCTTTTCATACGTGACTGGATCAAAGGAGTCTTGTGGTGAAACCCGTTCCGTCCCTATTACGCGAATCCGTCAAACCGGCCAAATGGCGCGATGGCATAGAGCGTCCGAAAAAACTGATGCATATCGTCATCGAAGACCCGGAACCGCTGGTCGCGCTGGCCGGCCTGCCCATCGTCTCGGCCAGGCAGTTCGACAGGGCCAAAATTGCACAACTATGCCGGTTTGCCGCCTACTACGAAGTAACCTCCAATATCTTTCCGCTGCCGCTGAAAGGCAAGATTCTGATCAACGCCTTTTACGAACCCAGCACCCGCACCCGCTTGTCCTTCGAAAGCGCGTGGCACAGGCTGGGCGGCGACGTCATGAGCATCACCGATCCGGCCACGACCGGGATCGCCAAGGGCGAGTCCTTGCAGGACGTGGCCGAGATGTTCAACCACTACGGCGACGTCGTCGTGCTCAGAGATACCCGCGAACAGGCGATCTACGACATGCTGCCTTCCCTGCGCATACCGATCGTCAACGCCGGCAACGGCATAGACGAGCATCCGACTCAGGCCTTGACCGACCTCTATGCCATCTTCAAATGGCGTCCGCAATTGATAGAGCCGGAAGTCGCCGAGGCCGACAAAATCCGCATAGGCATCATCGGCCTGCCCAGCCGCATGCGGACCGTGCGCTCGCTGCTATTGATGCTGTCGCTGTTTCCGCAGGCCATACACGAGATCGTGATCATTTCCGATCAGACACAGCCTTTCGACCCCGAACAGCGGGAAGAATTGGAACAAGCAGGCCTGAACATCAAGATCAGCCAATCGCTGAATGCCGAATTACCCGATTTGGACGTGGTGTACATCAATTCCATCGCCTGGGTGGGCGACAGTTTCGAAAAACTGGGCAAGGATTTGAAGCTGAATGCCGCTTCGCCGTTGAAAGCCGGCGCCATCATCATGCATCCTTTGGCGCGCGGCGCCGAGCTGGATACCGACTTGGACAACACCCCGCATAATTGGTATTTCGCCCAGGCCCGAGGCGCGGTGTTCATACGCATGGCTCTATTGACCAGCGTGGTGCAGCGGGTGGCGCAAGTCATAGACACGCCGCCCGAACTGCTGTAACGATAACTATCGCAATCACAAAACCCACAAAAAACACGAAATCATTCCCCGGAGTCTTTTCCTGTTTTTTGTGAATCCAACCTTTTTCGGAATCACTTAACAAGGTAAACAACCATGTGCGGAATCGCAGGCTATATGCACGCAGAACCGGCCAAACCGGTCGACCCCCAAATCCTGGCCAACATGGCCGCCATACAATACCACCGCGGCCCGGACGGCTTCGGCGTCAAAACCATGAGCGACCGCGGCATCGGTTTCGCCCATGCCCGGCTATCCATCATCGACCTGAACGAACGGCGCGGCCGCCAGCCCTTCTTGTCGTCCGACGGCGAATTGATGCTGACCCAAAACGGCGAGCTTTACGATTACAAGCGCATCAGAGCCGACCTGACCACGCGCGGCGCCCGCTTTCAATCCAAAAGCGACTCGGAACTGGTGCTGCATTTATACCAGCGCTACGGCCTGGACGAAACCTTGAAGCACTGCCGCGGCGAATTCGCCTTCGCCTTGTACGACAAGAAAAAAGACCGGCTGATGCTGGTGCGCGACCGCTTCGGCATCAAGCCGCTGTATTGGACGGAACGGAACGGCACCCTGGCGTTCGGCTCAGAACTGAAGGTCTTGTTCGCCCACCCGGAAGTGCCGCGCAAGTTCAGCGCCGAAGGGGTTTACCACCAACTCATGCAAACCATGGTGCCCGGCACCACGGCCTTTGCCGGCATACACCAGGTCAAGCCCGGCCACGCGGTCGTCATCGAACGCGACGGCCAAGGCGGCTTCGAAATCCGGGATAAAAAATACTGGGACATGGACTATCCCAAATTGGGCGAACGCGACGAATCCCGGCCCGAATCGTTTTACATCGAGGCGGTGCGCGAAAAATTGCTGGAAGCCGTGCAGTTAAGGCTGGAAGCCGACGTGCCGGTGGCCTGTTACTTGTCCGGCGGCATCGATTCCTGTTCGACCTTGGGCATGGCCGCCGCCAGCCAGCAATCGCCGGTCAAGGCCTTCACGATAGGCTTCGACGACGCCGAATACGACGAAAGCGTCATCGCCGCCGAAATGGCGGAAAGCGTGGGCGCCGACCAAGACATCATGCGCCTGGACGCCGGCCACCTGTACGACAACTTCGAAGAAACCCTGTGGCACGCCGAGCGTACGATCTACAACACCTTGGGCGTCGCCAAATTATTGATGAGCCGCCACGTCAAGCAAGCTGGCTATAAAGTCGTCGTCACCGGCGAAGGCTCCGACGAATTGTTTTCCGGCTATCCGGCGTTCCGGCGCGACATGTTCCTGCATGGTCTGGACACCCTATCGCCCGAGGAGCGCAAGGAATGGGAAGCCATGCTGGGCGAAAGCAACAAATTATTCAAAGGCGCGATGCTGGCCGAAAACGAGCTGCACGACGAGGCCTTGGATAAACTGGTCGGCTTCACCCCCAGCTGCTTGCAGCCCTGGCTGGCGGCCGCCGAACACGTGCCCGGCTTGCTGCATCCCGATCTGCGCGCCCAAACCGACGGCTATCAACCCGGCAAGGCCATTGCCGACGCGCTGGACGCCGACATGCTGGAAAACCGGCATCCACTCGATAAAACCCAATACGTCTGGATCAAGACCATGCTGGAAGGCCAAATCCTGACCTGGGGCGGCGACCGGGTCGATATGGCCAATTCAATGGAGGCGCGCCCGCCGTTTCTGGATCACCACCTGGCCGAACTGGCGACAAAACTGCCGCCTTCGATGCGGATCAAAGGCCGCACCGAAAAATACGTGCTGCGCGAAGCGATGAAGGGCCTCTTGCCCAAAACCCTGTACGAGCGCGAGAAATTCGCCTTCATGGCGCCGCCGGCCCATACCGATCCCAAGAAATGGCAGGCCATGAAACAATTGGCCGACAAGTATTTGTCCGATGAAGCGATCGAAAAAGCCGGCTTGCTGGACAAGGACGGGGTCAAGGCCATCTTCGAGTTACACGAAGCCGACGATACCGCGGCGGCCACCAAGGTGCAGCTGGATGCGGTGATCAATCACCTGATCGGCGTGCAGGTATTGCACAGCCATTTCGTCGAGCAGGATATTCCGGCCGTGGCGCAAAACCGGGCCAAGGATCTGGGCTGGCTTGTGTAATCGAGTAGAAGCTACTGATCGGGGGATACCTGTTTCGCTAGAATAAACCGTAGTAGGTCAAACTCGATCAGACATTTTTAAAAGCTAGCCGCAATCAATTTGATGTTCCGAATTGTGAACGGCTTACCATGGAAAAAAGACTCAGCGAAGTGATATTTCATTCCGAAACGCCGACCGGGCGGCGGTTTGATCTTGCGATGATCGCTATGATTTGCCTCAGCATCTTGGTCGTCATGCTGGATAGCATCGATGATGTTAGAAGCCGGCATGCGCAACTGCTCTCCAGCCTGGAATGGACATTTACGGCATTATTTAGCGCCGAATATGTCCTGCGCATACGCTATGTCCAACGACCCTGGCTTTATATGCGGAGTTTTTCCGGTATCGTCGATTTTTTATCGATTTTGCCAAGCCATACCGCTCTGTTCTTTCCAGGCGCTCAGTAAGTGCGCGCATTACGCTTGCTACGTATTTTCAGGGTGTTGAAATTGTCTGTCTATTCGAGCGAAGCGGCTATTCTGGTCACCGCCTTGACCAATTCACGGCAAAAAATCACGGTCTTTCTTTCCACGGTGTCAATGCTGGTGGTGATTTGCGGCGCGTTAATGTACGCGATCGAAGGCAAAGCGTCCGGATTTACCTCCATACCGCGCAGCATGTATTGGGCGATTGTCACTTTAACCACGGTGGGTTACGGCGATATTGCCCCCGCCAGCGCATTCGGGCAATTCGTCGCCTCCGTCATGATGATCATTGGATACGGCATCATCGCGGTTCCGACCGGTATCTACGGCGTAGAGGTGGTAAAAGCCATGCAACGGGCCAACCTGCGTAATGATGCTTGCACTCACTGTGGCGCCATCGGCCATCAGAACGACGCCAGGTTTTGTAAATATTGCGGCCATGATTTGCCTATTTAAGCGCCCATCTGTCCCGCATTCTTCTTCAGCAAACTAAGGCCGCCAGAAGCTCGGGGTAAATAGGACGACCAGCGTGAATATTTCCAAACGCCCTAATAGCATCGTGATCGCGCAAATCCAGGTTTGAAAATCGTTCAGTCCTGCGTAGTTGGTGGCCGGACCCAATTGATTCAAACCGGGTCCTGCGTTATTGATGCAGGCCAGTATCGCACTGAGCGCCGAAATGGCATCCAAACCGGTGAAAATCAGGATAAAGGTCATCGTGGCCACCGAGATGAAATACAAGAATATGAAAGCCAGTACCGCGAAGATTGCTTTATTGGCAATCGGGGTATTTCCTATCCGTACCGGATTGATGGCCCGGGGATGCAGGATGCTAAACATCTCCCGCCGGGCCTGTTTCCACAATAATAAGGTCCTAAACATCTTGATGCCGCCGCCGGTCGAACCGGTGCATACCGTGATGCAGCTCAAATAAAGCATCCACCACGGCACGAACGGCGGCCACTGATCGAAATCGCAGGAGGCAAAACCGGCATCGGTCGCAATCGAGATCAGATTGAAACCGACGTAACGCAGGCTGATGTCGAAGCTGGGGTAAACGCCGAATTCGATCAAGTAAAGGCTGCAAACCAGAATGCTGACGAACAGCAAGGCCAACATCGGTAAAGCTTCCGGATCGAACGCATACGGTTTGAAACTGGCCTTGGACAAGGCGGTGTAATGGGTCGCGAAGTTCAAGGCGGCGATCACCATGAAAAGCATGATCACCGATTCGACGGCCACCGAATCGAAATAACCGACACTGGCGTCGTGGGTGGAGAACCCGCCCAAGGACAAGGTCGAAAACGCATGGCAAACCGCATCGAACCAGGTCATGCCCACCAGCTTCAAACACGCGGCGCAAAGCAGCGTGAAACCGGCATAGACAAACCATAGCAAGCGGGCGGTTTCGGCGATACGCGGCGTTAGTTTGCTATCCTTGACCGGCCCGGGAATCTCGGCCTTGTACAACTGCATGCCGCCGACACCCAACAACGGCAAAATGGCCACGGCCAACACGATGATGCCTAAGCCGCCGATCCAGTTCAGCTCATGCCGCCACAGATTTAAAGACGGGGCGAGATTATCCAGGCCGACCAAAACCGTGGCGCCCGTGGTGGTAAATCCCGACATCGCCTCGAAAAACGCATCGGTAAAGGAAAGACTCGGCATGCCCCATAGCAAGGGCAGCGTGGCAGCCGATGCCATCAAAAGCCAAAAGAATGCCACCAACAGGTAGCCGTCCCGGTTCTTGATTTCCCCGCGAAATTGCATGGTCGCGCCGGCCATGATGCCGCCGACGCCGATATTGAGCGACATGCCGCGTAGAAAGTGTTCGGTCATGCCGTCGTCGAATACCAGCGATGTGACGATAGGCAAAATGTAAGTCAGGCCGAAGATCATCAAGATCAGGCCGAACGCGAAGGCGAGAGTACAAAAACGTTGCATGAATTCGATCGTTAAAAAGCACGCACTTGGCGCGGCATTTCAAAAAGGTCGAAAAATCGTAACAGATGGTTCTTAGCAAACAATTGGCTACCCAATATTTATACGGTATTTATATTTCTTGTTCGGTACATTCAGCCTATACGGTACGAGCGGTTACGAATAAATAACCGGCTTGCGACCCGTTAAATTGCCGGTTTGAAGATTGAAAGGGGGATTTATGATCTGGATATATGGGTTGAGTGGCGGCTTGGCGCTGGCCGTATTCGTTTATCTCGTCATAGCGTTGTTTTATCCGGAGAAGTTCTGATGACAGAGCAAGGCCTTTTGCAAATCGGTCTGTATTTGGGCGTACTGCTGTTATTGGTTAATCCGCTTGGAAGCTACATGGCACGGATTTATCTTGATGAGCCGGCCGGTTTGAACCGCTGGGTAGGGCGAATCGAGCTTGGCTTGTATCGCTTAAGCGGTGTCGATCCCAACCGCGAAATGAACTGGCGGCAATACTCGACCGCAATGCTGCTGTTCAACCTGCTCGGGATAGCCGCGGTTTTCGGCTTGCAGCGCATGCAGGCTGTTCTGCCGCTGAATCCGCAAGGGCTGCCCGCCGTCGGCGCCGATTCCGCGTTGAATACGGCCGTCAGTTTTGCGACCAATACCAACTGGCAAGGGTATGGCGGCGAAACCACGATGAGTTATCTGACCCAGATGCTGGGCTTGACGGTACAGAATTTCCTGTCGGCCGCCGGCGGCATGGCGGTTTTGGTGGCGTTGATTCGCGGGTTTGCTCGGCACAACGCCGAAACCATAGGCAATTTCTGGGTGGATATGACGCGCAGCGTGCTCTATATTCTGCTGCCTATATCGCTGCTTTTTGCCGTTACGCTGGCCGGACAAGGCGTCGTGCAAAGCCTTGCGCCTTACCGGACAGCCGCGACCGTTGAAGCACAAAGCATTAGCAATGCGAAAAGCGAGCAACAAACCATCGCCATGGGGCCGGTCGCTTCGCAACTGGCGATCAAACAACTCGGCACCAACGGCGGCGGTTTCTTCAACGTCAATTCCGCTCACCCGTTCGAAAATCCCACGCCCTTGGCCAATTTCCTGGAAATGCTGGCGATTTTGCTGATCCCGGCGGCCTTGTGTTACAGCTTCGGCGTCATGGCTGGCGATACCCGCCAAGGCTGGCTGATTCTGGCAACCATGGCGGCGATATTCATCCCCTGCGTATTGCTGACCGCGGCCGCCGAACAAGCCGGCAATCCGCTGCTGGCGAATCTGGGTGTCGATCAAACCGCATCATTGGTCCAAGTCGGCGGCAACATGGAGGGCAAGGAAACCCGTTTCGGCATCGTCAATTCGGCCTTATGGGCGGTGGCGACCACGGCGGCGTCCAACGGCTCGGTCAACGCCATGCACGACTCGTTCACGCCGCTGGGCGGCCTGATCCCAATGGCGCTGATACAACTCGGCGAAGTGGTGTTCGGCGGCGTCGGCTCCGGTCTGTACGGCATGCTGGTATTTGCATTGGTTGCGGTATTCATCGCCGGCCTGATGATAGGCCGTACCCCGGAGTATTTGGGTAAGAAAATCGAAGCCTTTGAAATGAAAATGGCGGCCTTGGTGATTTTGATCCCGCCGCTGCTGGTGCTGGGCGGCACGGCGCTTGCCTTGATGATGGATGCCGGCAAGGCTTCCATCTTCAACCCAGGCCCGCACGGTTTCAGCGAAGTGCTGTATGCCTTTTCGTCGGCGGGCAACAATAACGGCAGCGCCTTTGCCGGGCTGAATGCCAACGTGCCTTTCTATAACCTGAGCCTCGCCATCGCGATGCTGATTGCCCGTTACGGGTTGATGGTGCCGGTACTGGCCATTGCCGGTTCCCTGGCGGCGAAAAAGACCGTGCCGGTTGGCGCCGGTACCTTGCCGACGCACACGCCGTTGTTCGGCTTGTTGTTGCTGGTTGTGGTCGTGATGGTCGGCGCCCTGACCTTCGTGCCGGCATTGGCGCTGGGGCCCATTGTCGAACACTTGCAAATGAGCGGTCTGCGTTGATCGGAAGGGTGGCATCATGACTAAGAAAACACTTTCGACGGCTTTATTCGACAGCGACATCCTGCAACAGGCCGTGGTCGCAGCCTTTGCAAAATTGACGCCCCGGCAGCAGTGGAAGAATCCGGTGATGTTCGTGGTCTATCTCTGCAGCCTGTTGACCAGCGTGCTTTGGCTGCAAGCCTTGCGCGGCCAAGGCGACGCGCCTAGCGGTTTTATTCTGGCCATTACCTGTTGGTTGTGGTTTACCGTATTGTTCGCCAATTTCGCCGAAGCGGTCGCCGAGGGCCGTAGCAAGGCACAAGCCTCGTTTTTGCATAGCAGCAAGCGCGATATTATCGCCAAGAAGCTGGATGACGCCCATTACGGTAGCCCTTTCCGCGCAGTGGAAGCCTCCCTGCTGCGCAAGGGTGATCTGGTAGTCATCGAAGCCGGCGATTTCATACCGGGCGACGGCGACGTGATCGAAGGTGTAGCGTCGGTGGACGAGAGTGCGATTACCGGCGAAAGTGCACCGGTAATTCGCGAATCCGGCGGCGACTTCAGTTCCGTAACCGGAGGTACGCGCGTGTTGTCGGACTGGCTGGTGGTGCGCATCAGCGCCAATCCGGGAGAAACCTTTCTGGATAGAATGATCGCGATGGTGGAAGGCTCCGAGCGGCAAAAAACGCCCAACGAAATCGCGCTGACTATTTTGCTGGTGGCACTAACGCTGGTGTTTTTGATGGCCACCGCGACCTTGTTGCCGTTTTCTGTGTACAGTGTCGAGACCGCCGGCAGCGGCCAGGCCTTGTCGATTACCGTATTGGTCGCCTTGCTGGTGTGTCTGATCCCCACCACCATCGGCGGCTTGTTGTCGGCGATCGGCGTGGCCGGCATAGGCCGTATGATGCAGAAAAACGTCATCGCCACTTCGGGCCGGGCGGTGGAAGCGGCCGGCGACGTCGACGTGCTGTTGCTGGACAAGACGGGCACTATCACGCTTGGTAACCGCCAGGCAACCGCGTTTATCCCAGCCAAAGGGGTCAGCGAAAAACAACTGGCGGATGCCGCACAGTTATCGTCGCTGGCCGACGAAACCCCGGAAGGCCGCAGTATCGTGGTACTCGCCAAGCAAAAGTTCGGCTTTCGAGGCCGCGATGTACAGGCTTTGGGTGCAACCTTCGTGCATTTCAGCGCCCAAACCCGAATGAGTGGCGTCAATTTGAAAGGCCGACAGATTCGCAAGGGTTCTGAAGATGCGATTCGTAGCCATATCACCGAGCAAGGTGGACACTTTCCGGCGGATACTGGAAAAATTGTGATCGATGTTTCCCGCCGCGGTTCGACACCATTGGTGGTAGCCGAAGACAACAAGGTCCTGGGCATCATAGAATTGAAGGACGTGGTCAAGGGCGGCATCAAGGAACGTTTCATCGAACTCAGGCAAATGGGCATCAAGACCATCATGATCACCGGCGACAACCGGCTGACCGCCGCCGCGATCGCCGCCGAGGCCGGCGTCGACGATTTTCTGGCCGAAGCCACCCCGGAAGCCAAATTGGCCTTGATTCGCCGGCACCAAGCCGAAGGCCGCTTGGTGGCGATGACCGGCGACGGCACCAACGACGCGCCGGCCTTGGCGCAAGCGGATGTCGCGGTGGCGATGAACAGCGGCACCCAAGCCGCCAAGGAAGCCGGCAACATGGTCGATCTGGATTCCAACCCGACCAAATTGATCGAAATCGTCGAGACCGGCAAGCAAATGCTGATGACGCGCGGTGCCTTGACCACCTTCAGCATCGCCAACGACGTGGCCAAATACTTCGCGATCATCCCGGCCGCCTTCGCCGGCACCTATCCGGCCTTGAACGTGTTGAACGTGATGCAGCTGGCGACGCCGGCCAGCGCGATTCTGTCGGCGGTGATATTCAATGCCCTGATCATCATCGCCTTGATTCCGCTGGCCTTGCGCGGCGTGAGGTACAAGCCGGTCGGTGCCGAGCAGCTATTGCAAAACAATCTGCTGGTCTACGGTTTGGGCGGCTTGGTAGTGCCTTTCATCGGCATCAAGCTGATCGATGCTTTGCTGGCCGGTCTGCATCTGGTTTAACGGGAGGCGTTATGTCTACTTATCTGAAACCCGCCGTTGCGTTGTTTACACTGCTGACGCTTTTGACCGGCGTCGTTTATCCGTTATTGGTGACGGCTTTAGCGCAAGGATTTTTTCCGGTGCAAGCCAACGGCAGCTTGATCAAAGACGACAAAGGTGAAATCATCGGTTCCGAATTGATCGGGCAACAATTCAGCGATCCTACCTATTTTTGGGGCAGGCCGTCGGCGACCTCGCCTTATCCTTATAACGCCGCCGCGTCGTCCGGTTCCAATCTCGGGCCGATCAACCCGGCTTTGGTCGATACAGTCGCGGCAAGAGTCAAGGCGCTACTCGACGCCGATCCCGGCAATCGTGCGTCGATTCCGGTTGACCTGGTCACCGCCTCCGCCAGCGGCCTCGATCCGCACATCAGCATCGTAGCCGCCGAATACCAAGTACCGCGCATTGCCAAAGCGCGCCACATCGACCCTGCCAAACTGCGCAACTTGCTTGCAAAACACACCGAAGGCCGGCAATGGCAAATCTTCGGCGAGCCCAGAGTCAATGTGCTGAAACTAAATTTGTCGTTAGCTGGTTTGGGTGGTAAGGATTAAAGGGTTTGTTGACCGGCTCGGGCCGGCCAAAACCGGACTGTCATATTGCCGGGGCATTGACAGCGGTTGATTCATTCGCCGCCGGTCAGTAGTTTAGCCGTCTATGCATGATTGCAAGTCCATATTGGCGATTTTTGCCCATCCCCTCGAAAAAGTAAAAATTAGCAATATTTAATAGGCTTGCATGCAATTTCCACCATTTTATCTGGCACATAATCCCCCCCGCTATTATCCATTTCAACACCAGCCCTTACGTTTGGCCGAGTCAGTCTATTGACAAACGTAGCCTATGGGCTACACTTAAAGCATGGTCGATATAAAGAAAACCGATGTTTATGCCCGATGGCTGGACGATCTTCGTGACATTCGTGCTCGCGCACGAGTTTTGGCCAGGGTCGAACGTCTAGCTGCCGGCAATCCGGGTGACGTGAAGTCGGTAGGCGAAGGCGTATCGGAAATGCGCATCGACTATGGCCCCGGCTATCGGGTGTATTTCACGCGACGCGGCGACGAAATCATCATTTTATTGGCTGGTGGCGATAAAAGCACACAGGATGCCGACATTAAAACCGCTCAAAGTCTTGCCCGTAACTTGTAGGATAACGTAATGACAAAAACTATCACCAGCCGCTACGATGTGGCGGAGCACTTGAGAACCACCGAAGAAATGGCGGCCTATTTGGACGCCTGCATCGCGGAGGCCGACGGCGATGCAGCCTTCATAGCCAAGGCACTTGGTGATATTGCCCGTGCACGCGGCATGTCGCAGATTGCCAAAGACACCGGCCTTTCCCGCGAAAGCCTGTATCGATCCCTGGACGGCGAGCACATTCCCAGTTTCGATACGATCCTCAAGGTAACGAAGGCGCTAGGCATTCATCTACATGCCGATCCGGCCTGATCTTGGGATTGAAATCCGACAGGTCGAAAACGTACGTTAGCATCTAATATAATTCGATTATTGGCTTTCTTGAGCAGGCTGACGGACAACACCCGGTCATTATGTGAAGTTTCCTTTTGTGCGCAACAGCTTTGGCGCAACCGTGATGTAAGCCGGCTTTGAAGCCTGTAACATGCTCGCAATCTTTGCATAATTTCCATGATTTGAAACAAGCTTTCAAATTCACCAAAAAGGAGCAATATCAGCATTTATTCCCGTCGATGCGATCACCCCTATCGAACTCTCACTTTTTATCGACTTGAAGGATAAATTCCGCATGATTGTTTCCGTGTTGGGAACTATTTTAAGTAGAAAAAGGCTATCTGGTGTGCTGAGTATCGTTTCCTGAATTGAACAACAGAAAATCCTTTCCTGAAGTTTGCAAAAATTATGTCCAGCTTTTTATCTGACTGCCTGGCTCAATCCGCTTGATTCCTGATGTCAACTAGTCGAAACCAAGGCACTGTGCATAACGGCCATGAGCGGCCGCTGTAGATGCTGACGAAATTTTTCATCCCTAACCGCAACGAATGACAGCTTTTCGGCATGCAACCTTGAGTTCTTTTTGGTTCGACCCGGCTAAAAGCTGAGCTTCGGGGTTCGTTTCTGAATGGCCGGTTTATGTCAGAAATTGCTCGTTTAACGTAAAGTTGAGGGGCGTGTCTCTCTCAGACGCCATGTTACGCGCTTTGAGGTTTTGCACCAGGAAACCATTCAATGTGTTGGTCACCAACGCGCCCCCAATAAGTAACACGCTTGCCGCGTAGAAACGCAATATAACCCTGAACACCTGCATTCATAGCCCGCTTGGTGAAGTCGCGGTAATGCTGACCATTTTGCTGGCTGTCGAGAATTGCAGCCCGAAGCCCTTCAACATCGAACTCACGTGCAACAGAAGGCAGACCCTCATAATTGATTGGAGTCTTAATAATCTCCCCCGAGGCACTGTAATAAGTTTTTTGCAGCGCCACATAATCGACGTGGTAATACTCAACACCTGTTTCTAACAACCTGCGTACAACCTCTGGAAAAGGGATGCTTCCATCAAGGGTTGCGCGGGCAACTTCAGCAACAATTTTAGATTCCATATTGTTTCCTAATTTTCTATGGATGGAATAAAAGCCTAACGATAAGCCCACCTGACCAAAAACCGCATACCGGTTTTTGGTCGAGTGAAGTGTTTCGTTAGACTGGGATGCGTAGATTTAAGCTTACCCATCCCCCAGTTAAATTTAAATTTCTTGGAGTGCTCCATTAGAATAGACATAGTAATTCCAAGGGATTGTATCGCATGCGACCTCCCTCATGTCTTGATTGGAAAATACTGCCGACGAATTTTTTCCGGCAAATCAGCCGTCAATCAAACACCTCCCCAATCGGGTTGTCAACAAAAGCCCGATAAAATCAAAAGAGATTCCAACTAGAAAAGTGTCTTTCGGGCTTTTTCCAACTAGGCCTTAGCCGTTTAGATCGATTATGTGGCTGAAGAGGTCTGTTTGCTGCGGCGCTCGGCCAGTGCATCGGCCAGTGCCCGGACCCGCAGTGGAATATAACGATGACTGGGATAAACCAAAGAAATCGGCATGGGTGCCGGTGTATAGTTTTGAAGCAGTTCCACCAGACTACCTTTCCTGACCTCGTGCTCGGCTATGTAGCTCGGCACCTGAATCAAGCCCAGCCCCAGCACCGCAGCCTGTATGAGGGCATCGCCATCGCCCAACCGTATGTCGCCTTCCGGTACAAACGAGTAATCCCGCTTGCCGAGCCGAAATTGCCAGGATCGATCCCGACCGCTCGTGGGCATGCGAAACGACAGGCAGGTATGCGCTTTCAGTTCATCCGGAGATTCGGGTTTGCCGTGCTCGTTGATGTAGGCAGGACTCGCACACGTCCATAGGACTTGCTGATCAAACATGCGTCCGACCAGGCGGGAATCGGCCAATGGACCGATGCGCACCGAGGCATCCAAACCTTCCTTGATGGTATCGACCATTTGATCGGAAAAACGCGCATCGATATTTAATGCCGGGTTCAGCATTTTGAGCCTTGCAAGCACCGGCAAGATAAACATACGGCCATATACGACCGGCATGTCGATGCGCAACGTGCCGCGCAGTTCGGTTCGTGCGCCCACCGCTGCTGCTTCAAACGCTTCGACTTCCTCGAGAATCCGCAAGCATTGCGGAAAGAGCTCCTCCCCATCCGGGGATAAGCTGACCTGCCGCGTGGTACGGTGAAACAGACGCACGCCCATACGTTCTTCCAGGCGCGCGACATTTTTGGCAACAGCCGATGCCGATAAGCCTAAGTCACGCGCCGCGCCTGCAAAGCTTCCATGGCGGGCAGCCGACGCAAAGGAAACGATGAGATCAAAACTGGCCATCGGCAAATACCTCCGCAATTAAAGACAATTTGTCCTTAATATTATGACATCTATTGCCGTTCACAAGTTAATCGGCACCCATCATACTTTAGCCGTCGGGTTCGATGACTCGGTCAACTCTAATAGATCAATCAAGGAGATCAACATGAATGTTATTCAAAATTCTCAGCTCCCGCGCACGGCCTTGCCAGGCGTCGAAAATACAACGCTCGCGGGTTCACAGAACGGCCTGAATGGACTTTCCGTCTGGCGTTCGACTATCGCTCCCGGCGGAGCCACTCCTCCGCATCGTCACGACTGCGAGGAAGTAGTACTCATCCAAGCGGGCTGCGGAGAGTTACATCTAGACAACCAAGTACAACGCTTCGGGCCGGATACGACGTTAATCGTGCCACGCAATGCTCCACATCAGATTATCAATGTCGGCGACGTGCCAATGGAGCTCATCGGTGTGTTTTCTGTGGCACCGGTGGAAGTGTTTTTCCCTGACGGCCAACCGATCGAATTGCCCTGGCCTTCTTGATATCTGCACGGCAGATCTGATCACTGCATAGGTTATATGTGGGATTACTGCCGCTCGCCAATCGCGGTCTTTGCCACTCATTTTTAAAATTCATGGAGTACCAACATCATAACTACCAATACTTTTCGCCTCGTTGTTACCGTCTTTCTGCTCGCAAGCTTTTCCTCTTTGGCGCACGCCGCTCCGGAAGAAGTTCGAGAAGCGTCTGCAAAGCATTGTCAATTTGTAAGTAGCGTCAACGGATCGTCCGGATATGGAAAGCATTCGCGCTGGAAGCCAATTGCACAGACTAATGCTATGCAAAAAGCGAGCACCCTTGGGGCGACCCATATGGTTTATGGCAATTTTAGAGCGATAGGAACAACGAACGGTGTAGCCAGTGCCCGGGCTTACGTTTGTCACTAATAGAGATTCCCAGCTCATAGCGGATTTCGGGGTGGGAAATTATCAGCCTTGCGATAGGTGTTCTGTAGCGCAACCGAAAATAAGGATATCCGTCCGGCCCCACTGATGTCATGAATTGACAACATCAGGGACACGCCGTGTACTGCACCGCGTCCGCAAAGCTTTCAATTCGCAATTAGCACGAAAGGCAGGTCACATATGAATACTTTAATTAAATTCTGTAGCATTGCTTCATTCTTAATTTGTTTTAGCGCGTCAGATTCCTTTGCCAACGACGCGAAAAAAAATGCACCTCCAAACACTGAAGAAAAATATCTTTTTGTCTGGGCGGGTGATCAGGAACACGATGATCCTGATTTTCTTGCTGTAATCAATTTTGACTCGAAATCTGATGACTATGGAAAAGTCATTACCACTGTGCCATTACCGCCTCCGGGTGAAACCCACAATGAACCGCATCATTGCCACCTATCCAAGGACAAAAACATTTTGGCTTGCGGCGGACTGCTGAGTCTTCTGAAAAATCAAGACAGTATATTCTTTTTTGATGTCTCAAACCCTGAAATGCCGGTGTTTCTTTCCTCTACGAAAGCGGCTCTCTCCGATATAACCGATGATTTTCTTCCGCTCGACAGCGGCGGATTCCTGATAACCAATATGGGTTCGGAATCGGGGTTTACGCCCGGAAGGTTAGTTGAACTGGATGCCAGGCAGGGGATAGTCAATGAATGGCCCATTCTAACCCCTAGCGATGACGCATCGACGCTCGACGATTTTAACCCGCACGGAATCAGCGCTAGACCCGAAGTTAATCTGATGGTGACCTCCGACTTTCTCGAACCCGCATCAACACTTAATGACGTACCAGGTGAGTCGGTGCTTCGAAGCAGCGTACGGGTATGGAATTTCCAAAAGCGCCGCATCACTCGAACCATACCGATTGTTTCGCCTACTAGCGGGAGTGCGGGCGTAGGAACGATGGATATCAAACTGATTCCTGGCGATCCGCACAAACGAGCATTCACAGCCGGAATGTTCGACGGCTGGATTTACTTGGTCGATACGGTCAAGGGAAAAGCGACTCCCGTATTCGACTGCGAGGACATTGTTCCGCACGTCGAGGTTGAAGTTCGAGGCGGCATGATTCAGTTGCTCGATATTACCAAATCAGGCAAAAGCAGATTGTTGACCGGCGCATTTCAGGCTGGGCAAGTCATTATGTTAGATGTTTCTGACCCTGAAAATCCCAAACAGGCAGCTGTCGTCGATCTGGGCAAAGGTGCGGGCCCTCACTCTCTCTATTTGAGCGCAGATGACAAACGATTAGTGGTCACTGACTACTTCCTCGAAGAAGAGGACTTCGGCAAGATCCACTTCGAAGGAGATCACAAGGTTCACGTTATCCAAGTCGATGAGAATAATCTGCAGCTCGATCCTCGTTTTACACTTGATTTCAATACCGCATTTTCCACGGGTCCCGCTCGACCTCATGGATTTGCTATGAAATGATGTAGAAATTTGATAAAGCGGTCTCATCCGATTCCGGCACGAAGAAAGCAGAATATGGATCAAATTAATCCGAACGGGCGGGGGTGACGGGATTTCGTCCGTCGCCTCTCCCACACTACCGAGCATGCGGTTTTCCCATAGCCGGCGGTTGAACCCAGCGACTTAGTTCGTCGCAATTTCGTTTCACTGCCGAGAGCGAAACGTTGGCCCCCGTGCAACGCGATGAGTTCAGGGAAGCCTGGAACACCGATATGTCGGCTATCGAAGCCGAGCAACTGCAAGATGACAGCCCATGTAATATTAGCACGCGTCCGAAGCGCTCGGGTTGGCCGCCAACCTTTGGCGGACCATCTGCGATGATCGAACGCCGCCATGAATCCGAATCCGGCGCTTGTGAGAAATGCGGGAAAAACTTGGTCAAGATCGGCGAAGACGTAACTGAAAAATTGGATGTCGAGCCGGTTAAGTTTTTCGCGCATCGTAATTTATGCCCTGTGGGAATGCCCCTGCTACGCGCCACATCCGCCATTCAAGGCGGTCGTACCGTAGCAACGAGTTGCAACTCGGACCCAAGATCATCGCCTTCGGCTATCAAGGCGAGGCCTTAGTGGCCGGCATGTCAGACAGATTTTACAAGACTAGCAGTACCACCTCATGGTTGATGACTATGGTGATTTCAAAGCCTCGTTTGCGCATGCAGGGATCAGGGCAGGGTTATCAGTAATAAAAATCCCTATCTCGACAATATGACAGAATGCAGCCATTCGATGGCATATCTCGACTGGCGACTCTTGGCAGCTGGGTTGAGGTCGCCACCGGCTGCTTTGTAGTCCTCCAGCTTCCAAATCTGGCCTTAACCGACGGGCCGCTTTGGAGAAATGCGAGTGGCAGGAATGGGTCGATTTTGCCGTACCCCCCCTCGGCATTTTACTCATTGTCTCCGGCAGCTCGCAGCCGCTCTGCTATCCCAAACCGTCTGTAAAAAATTTTGTAAGGAATTTCGAACGGCTCCGACTGATGGAGCAGGAAGGCATTGTTGCTTGTCCTGATCATTCATTTATCTATCGGAGAGAACACTATGAACAAAAAAACCTTGTCTTTGACACTTGGCGGCGCGTTGGCTTCAACCTTGATGGGCGCGGTTCCGGCCATTCAAGCCGGCGAAAATCCGTTTGCGATGTCCAGCATAAATCCTACTCAGTTGGCGACAGCTGAGGATAAAGCCAAGGAAGGTAAATGCGGCGAAGGCAAATGTGGGGCCGATAAGGCTAAGGTTGCGTCAGACGATAAGGCGGCAGAAGGCAAATGCGGTACTGACAAAGCCAAGGAAGCCAGTTGCGGCGCCAACAAAACAGAAGGTACTCAAGCCGCACCCACTGGCAAATAAGATTGGGGTTACCGCCGATGACTACTGACTATCCTTTCGATCTTACGGGTTCCGGGTTAGGTTTGCGACGAGCGCTGTTGCCCGCGTTGCAATCCGACGTACCGGACAACATCGACTTTTTCGAGGTATCACCGGAAAATTGGATGGGCGTTGGCGGTCAACTCGGCAAACAGTTTCGTCGCCTGACCGAGCGCCACCGCTTCGTGGCGCACGGTTTGGCCCTGTCTTTGGGCGGTCCGGCGCCGCTTGATACTGCATTTTTAGGTGAACTGAAACAATTTCTGGATCATCACGATTTTGCCCTGTACACCGAGCACTTGAGCTTTTGCAGCGACGAAGGACATTTTTATGACTTATACCCGATCCCGTTTACCGAACAGGCGGTCAGGCATGTCGCCCGCCGTATCCGCCAGACTCAGGAGATTCTGGAACGCCCCATCGCCCTGGAAAACGCCTCTTACTATGTCCAGCCGCCCCAAGCGGAAATGGACGAACTGACATTCATCAATGCGGTACTCGGCGAAGCCGGTTGCTTTCTGCATCTGGACGTCAACAACATCTACGTCAACAGCGTCAATCACGGCTACGACCCGATCGCGTTCTTACGCGGCTTGCCCGGCGAGCACATCGTCTATGGGCACGTTGCGGGTCACGATCAGGAACCTTCGGGCTTGATCATCGACACCCACGGCCGGAATACGATCGAACCGGTTTGGGACTTGCTGGCCGAGGCCTATCGAAATTATGGCGTGTTTCCGACCTTGGCGGAACGCGACAGCAATATTCCGCCATTGGCCGACTTATTGATCGAAGTGGAACGAATTCGTGACTTGCAAAAGTGTCATCGGTTCTGCCGCAACGCACATGACATCAGCGAGGTGGCGGCATGAACACGACACCTACATTTCAACAACAGCAACGGCATTTTCTGAACTATTTGCGTCAACCGCAAGCAGCTCGATTACCTGCGGGATTCGCCCCTGAACGGCTAGCCGTGTATGTCGATCTGCTCTATAACAAATTCGACGAGAGCCTGACGGCTTGTTTTCCGGTCATGCACAGCCTGCTGTCGAAAGAGGACTGGCAAAAGTTGCTGCTGGATTTCATCGCCGAACATCGCTGCCTGACGCCGTATTACCGGCAAATTCCCGATGAGTTTTTGCATTATCTGCAACAGGAGCGTCAGCAGCCTGGCGATTGGCCGTTTTTAGCCGAACTGGCGCATTTCGAATGGATCGAATTGCAGTTGTCGATCGCCGAGTCGGAGCCGGTAACCCGAAAGACGCTGTCCGCCGCCGATTTACTCAACCATGTCCCGGTATTGGCGCCGGTCATGCAGTTGCTGCATTACCGCTGGCCGGTACAGGACATCGGCCCAAACTGCCTGCCGAGCCAGCCGCCCGAAACGGTCAACCTCATCCTGGGTTTTCGCGACCGCGACGATCAAGTGCGATTTATCAACCCAAGCCCGGCCACGGCGCAATTGATCGTGCTGCTCGATAGCGGTTTGACTGGACAGCAAGCCTTGCAGGCCCTGAACGGCGACGAATGCCCAACCCCCCAATTTCTGGAATTCGGCCGGCGCATGCTGGTCGAGTTGCACCAACAGGATGTGATTGTCGATGTCCAACCGATTTGATCTTTGGAGCTTTGACCATGACCGACCTCATAAAATCTGCCGAAAACGCTTGCACGACCTGCCTGATTCCGTCCTGCATCGAGCGGTTGGGCACTATTTTCAACCGGCTTTCTCGCTGGTTTGATCGTCACCTGCACGGCTTGGCGCCGATCTTTCCACGCCTGTTGCTGGCTTACGAGTTCGGCGAAGCCGGTCTGGAAAAGCTCCACGGCGAGAATTGGTTTGCCGATTTGAGCTTTCCGTTTCCGTTCAGCTTATTGTCAGCCGACTTGAGCTGGACCTTGGCCGCCGGTCTGGAAATCATCGCCCCGATTGCACTAGTCTTAGGTTTTATGACCCGTTTCTTCAGCGCGGCACTGATGATGTTGACCGTGGTTGCCATCGCCGCCGTGCATTGGCCTACCGAATGGCACAGCCTGGCCGAATTATGGCAAGGCTATGCCATCACCGACCAAGGCCATGGCAATTACAAACTGCCGTTAATCTATTTGTTCCTGCTCGGCTCGCTGCTATTGAGCGGCAGCGGCCGGGTGGGCGTTGATGCCTGGTTAAAACGACGCGCTGCTTCAGTATCGGCAAAATCCCCGCAAAAGCGGGGATCGGGTTATTGATTATTCCGGGTTTCCGCTCGGACGGGAACGATCAAGATGAATCATTCTGCGCATACCTTGACCAGCTACGCGTTCAAGTACACTGCCGGCTGCCGCATTGCGCCGGTTCGTCCCAGGCTTCGGCCTGGAATGCGGGATCCAGCGGAGTATGAATGATATGGCTGGTGTAGTTGCTCAAGGTTTTGAACGCCACGCCCAGCAACACTTCCAATACCTGCGCCCGGCTGTAGCCTGCCGTGATAAATTTGTCCAAGGTTTGCCCGCCAACTACGCCGCGGTTTTTCACCACCGCGCGGCTAAAACTTGCCAGAGCGTCCAATTTGGCGTCCGGTAGCGGTTTACCGTTGCGCAAGGCTTCGACAATCGCCGGATCGGCTTTGACCATGTGTTTGGCGATCATCGAATGCGCAGCGACACAATAAGTGCAATGATTCTCGGCGCTAATGGCCAGCAAAATGACTTGCCGTTCGGTCGTGCTAAACGACGTTTGATCGAACAAGGCGGTTAATTCGATATAGGCTTTCAGAGCCGCCGGCGCTTCGGCCAAGCCGCCGTGCAGATTGGGCACGAAGCCATATTTTTTCAGCGAGCCTTCCAGTAAAGGTTTTGCCGTGGCATTGGCGGTCAGAATGGAATGAATTTGAAATTGGGACATGATGTCTCTCCTTTAATTTAAAAACACAAGGTGGAATGCCGATGCGAATTCGTTTCGACGGGAATAGGTTAAGAAAAACGTCCGGTTCATCCCATGCGCACGCTTCCGGCGTGCTTGTCCGAAATTCCGGGAATCAGCGATGGATGCCTTGACCTCGCTGATCAACGGCCTGAATCTACATGCCAAATTGGTCTACTCGGGTGGGGTGTGCGGGCGCTGGTTGATGGACCATAATTCGGAAACCTCGGTTTGGTTTCACTTGGTCAGCAAGGGACGCGGTTTTGTCCATTCGCCGCGCTGGCCCGACCCCTTGGCGCTGGATGCCGGCGATTTGATTCTGTTTTTGCCGCATGCAGCGCGACATTTTCTGTCGTACAGCGCCGAGGATTTGCCCGGTGATGCGACCGACACGCATATGACGCCTTGGCAGGACAGTGAAGCCGGTTTCGTCTGCGGCGAAATTCAATTGGCTGTCCCAAAATCCCTGTTATGGCAGGCGCTGCCAGCCGAAATCGTGATCCGGCAAACCGAGGCGGGAACAATCTTGACGCGATTGCTCGAACTGGTGATTGGCGAAGCCTCAACGCCCCGTTTTGGCAGCGATTCGGTCGTGGAGCGCTTGTGCGATAGTGTGTTCGTCTTGGCGATTCGTCATTGCATCGAGCAAGACTTGGTGCGCGAAGGCGTGTTTGCGGCCATGCAGGATAAGCGCTTGGCCAAAGCGCTGGGCTTGATCCACGAGCAGCCTTGGCAGGCCTGGACGCTCAGCGAATTATGCATTCAGTCCGGCGTTTCCAAGTCGGTGTTGTCGGAGAAATTTACCGCCTTGATCGGCTATTCGCCCATCGAATACCTAACGCTATGGCGCTTGCAAATCGCCGCTCACTGGTTGATGGAGCCGAGCATGACAGTGGAACGCGTGGCGGAAAGGTGCGGTTACGAGTCGGCGCCGGCGTTTAGCAAAGCCTTTAAACGCCATATTGGGGTCGCACCTGGCTCATTTAGACGCGCTTAGAAACTTATCTTCAAAGGAAGTGTTAGTTATTGAAAGGCCGAACTTAAAGCAAAAGCAACCATTCAACAGATTGATTCTGAGTTATTTTGGATGTCTTGTTCATTGGCCGATAGCGGCGCCGGTTTCGACATGCAAATGCTGACGGCAATCGGCGGCCGCGAACGCGCCATGCCTGAATGGCAAAGACTGTTCGATCAAAGCGGCCGGCGCCTGGAGCGGCGGGTCAGGCTGAGAGGCGTGGGGGCGTTGTTACTATGGCGACAAGCAGGCTGCCGGCGCGTCGGCTTGGCGTTCGCCGTGAATAGTATGGACAGCGGTTGCCCGGTCTCCGGATTTACGGGTTCGCGAATTTCGGCGATCTCGAAGCCGTTACCTGCGAATAAGTCCGCCCAACCGGCCAGGGTTCGGAAATACCACGGCGGCGGGTGGCTGAAGTCCGGGCTGAACCCCTGCCACGAGCCGGCGCGCCAGCCGTCTTTGTAAGGCTGGTCGCCGCAGGCTGCATGCGGATGCAGGGTTTGCACGATCAAGCGGCCGTGGGCATGCAATAAGCCGGCAGCGGCGGTAAACAGCGCTTCGACCGAGGTTTTTCCGAACAGGGAAAAATTGCAGACCAGTGCGTCGGCCTGAAACCGGAACCGGCCTTGGGCGATGTCCTGGTAAGACGCCAGGTAATAGGCTTCCGGGCCGGCTTGGCGGGCTTGTTCGATCAACGCCGGAATGGCGTCGACGCCGGCCGCCTGAATGCCTCGTTCGGTCAGTGCCCGTACCAGCCAGCCTTCGCCGCAGCCGATATCCAGTACCGACTGCGGCGCACAAGCGACGACGGCGTCGATGATGGCCCGGTCGGTGGCCAGGCGGCGGCCGGCGATTTGCCCTTCGCGTACGGCGGCCGTCCACGGCCCGGCATTGGCCGCCCACGACGCCAGAATGCGGCGGTCGTTGGCTTGATCGGCTGCGGCCGCAGGCGATTCGGTGTTATCGTTCATGCCGTCACGGCGCGCCTGCGGACCGCGATTAGCGCCATCACCAACACGCAGGCCGCCGCGATCGTCACCGGAAACAGCAGCGTGGTTGGGGAATAGTGCTCCAACGCCAGGACAACCAACACATTGCGCAGCGCAAACAAGCCGAAAAACCCGGGCGATTCGCTGTACGGTTGTGCATAAACCTTACGCAATATCGGCCCGAAACCCAGCACGTCGACGACCGTCAATACCGTCACCGCCCAAAACGGATCGGAGGTCAGATACCCCAACGGCAAGGCCGATAAAGCCGCGGCGAAAAAGCCCCAGTCGCTACGGGTAATAGTTAAGTCGCCCCGCCGCCGAAAGGCCAGAAACGCAATCAGAATGGTCAAACTGCCCGACACGCCTATGGGCCAAGCACCGACACCGCCGCGGTCCGCCAGTTGCGCCAGGAACACCACGAAAGTCGTGCTTCCCCAAATCACCCAGGAAAACACGTGCGCTTGCACGGCGCCGCGCAAGATCGCGCGGATGTAAGGCAGCAATGCGACTATGGTTAAGGCAATGGCCATGGCGCTGAGTAAGGGTTTGAACGGCATTTTGATTCGGAACGAAGAGGCTAGCACGCATTCTAATCGGCAATGCGGCGCATGCCTATCGGCCGGTTGCCTGTTTCCGTAAAAAATTTGCATTCGGAAGAAGACTGCCGTCGCGCAGTGGCCGGCTAAGCGAGTCCGCCCGAAAATATCGGCTTTAACATAGCAATTACGGTCAGGATACCGCTTGCGGAGCATGGCAGAATAAGCTCCGCCTAAAAGATATTCGTGACTGCAGGAACAATGACCGAGCTAGCCAAACAAATCAATTCGTATCAAGAGCGAATGGACCGCGTATGCGACTACATCCGCGGCAATCCGGATGAAGAATTAACCGTTGACCGCTTGTGCCGGATTGCGCTGTTTTCCAAATATCATTTCCATAGGCAATTTTCTGAATATATGGGGATTAACGTCTTCAGATTTATTCAGTTAACGCGCTTGAAGCGGGCATCCTACCAGTTGGCATTTCGCCCGGATTTGCGGATTATCGATATCGCTTTCGAGGCCAAATTCGAAAGTCCGGAATCGTTTGCCCGCGCATTTAAAAAACAGTTTGGCCAGACGCCTTCGCAATTCCGAAAAGAACCCGACTGGCAAACCTGGCATCAAAAATACCGTTTACCCGGACCAAGAGGAAAAATCGACATGCAGGTAAATATCGTGGAATTTGAACAAACTAAAGTCGCCGTGTTAGAGCATCGCGGAGCGGTTGATACCTTAAACGACTCGATAGCGGTGTTTATCGAATGGCGCAAGACCAGCCGATTATCGCCGCCAACCACCAGCAATACCTACGGACTCGCCTACGACGACCCCGAAACCACGGCTCCCCGTGATTTCAGATTCGACCTCTGCGGCTCGGTCCAAGCGGATGTACCGGACAATCCGCAAGGAGTCGTCACCAAAACCATCCCGGGCGGACGTTGTGCGGTGATCCGCCATGTAGGCCCACACGAAGCGATGGACGATAAGATACGTTTTCTGTATCGGACATGGCTGCCGGAAAGCAATGAAGAATTAAGGAATTTTCCTTGTTTCTTTCATTACCTAAACCTGTTTCCGGATGTGCCGGAAAATGAATTAGTCACCGACATCTATTTGCCTTTGAAAGACGCTTGAATTCCGGCATCATGCCGGCGGCGGCCGGAGCCGCTCATATCAACTCCTTTAGCTGGTTTTTGCTTTCGGTGTTGTTGGGATAAGCCCGACCTACGCCGACTTAGCATGCACCGGTCGGAACAGGGTTTATTGTTTATGAGTTTTACAGATAAGTCGTTCTAATAATATCGTTTTATTTCAGAAACCGTTCTCTGTATTCTCCAAACCGTATTAACGGTTTTCGAGGAACGAGAGATGATCAAGAGCACACTAGACGCCGTCAGAGACGAGTTGGAACGTGTCCTTTACCTGAATCTGGACGACTTCCGGCTGGAAATCGAACAGGATGAAGTATTGAGCCGCTTCATCGGTTTGCGTTTACGCAGCGCGTTTCAACCGATTTTCGACACCCGAACCTCCGAAGGCTTATTGGGATACGAAGCCTTGCTCAGACCTTCCACAGGTGTTGAAGCGGTTACCCCCGGCCTTGCTTTTAGCGTAGCGGACAACGAAGGCAGACTGGTTAAACTGGACCGAGTTGCCAGAACGTTACACATGCTCAACTACCTGACGCTACCCGAAAGACGCGGCAAGCTGTTTTTGAACGTACATTCGAAATTATTGGCTAGCGTGACCGCGCACGGCAAAGTATTCGAACAAGTGCTGCATAGGCATTCGGTGCCTACGCGAGAGGTTGTGATCGAAATCAGAGAAAATGAGGTCGATTCGGATAGCACCTTGCTGCATGCGGTCGATAACTACCGTGATCGGGGTTATCAAATCGCCATCGACGACTTTGGCGGCAAACATTCGAATATCGACCGACTTTGGAAACTGTCGCCGCATTTCGTCAAATTGGACGTATCGCTAATCAAGCAAGCGCAGAACGATAGCAAGTTGCGGCGAGCATTACCCAATCTGATCGAATTGGTACATACTCTTGGCGCACAATCCATTATCGAAGGCATAGAAAACGAAATTCAATTGGACATTGCCCTCGAAAGCGGCGCCACACTGTTGCAAGGTTATTATCTGGGGCGCCCGGCCGACGCCAAACAGTGGCAACAGCCGCCGCATACAGCGTCAAAGTCTGCGTTAATGTCCGGCGCGCCGCACCATTTCGGCAGTTTTAGTTTATCGGCACAATGCTGAGTTGAATTGCCTTGTCGTCATTGCCTCCGACAAGCAATCTGTCCCGCCCAAGTGGCGGGATTTTTTTGCCGAACAGCATGAATAGGCATCCGCTCTCATTCACGAAAAAAATAATCCATGTGGTACCCCGATAATTTGCAATCCATTGGCCGCACGCCGCTGATTCGCCTTAATCGTTTGACCGAAGGCTGTAAAGCTAAGGTGTTAGCGAAGGTGGAAGGGCGCAATCCATCCTATTCGGTGAAATGCCGAGTCGGGGCTGCACTGATTTGGGATGCAGAACGCCGAGGTTTGATCCGTCCAGAAACGATTTTACTGGAAGCCACCAGCGGTAACTCCGGCATCGCATTGGCGGCCATGGCGGCGGCTCGCGGTTTGTCCGTGACCTTGACGATGCCCGACAACATGAGCCAAGAACGGCAACGCCTTCTGAAAGCTTACGGCGCCCAATTGATTTTGACCGATGGACAACTCGGCATGCCGGGCGCCATCGCCAAGGCTCAAGCGTTGGCCGCGGCAGACCCGGATCGTTATCTATTGTTGGAGCAATTCAGTAATCCCGCCAATCCCGCCATTCATCGCCAAACCACCGGCCCGGAAATCCGGCGCGACACCGAAGGCGACATCGATATCTTCATTGCCGGGGTCGGTACAGGGGGAACCCTGACCGGCGTCAGCCGCTACTTGAAACAAGATTGCGGCCATTCACTTTTGTCGGTTGCCGTAGAACCCGCGAGCAGCCCGGTACTGACACGGCATACGGTGGGATTGCCATTGAAAGCCATGCCACACGCCATTCAGGGCATAGGTGCAGGCTTCATTCCCGAAAATCTGGATTTGAGTTTGGTCGATGCCATCGAAACAGTGGAGGATGAAGAAGCCATCGAATTCGCCCGCCGCCTGGCGAAAGAGGAAGGCATTTTGGCCGGTATTTCCAGCGGCGCGGCTGTGGCGGTTGCATTGCGTTATGCCAGGCAAGAACCATTCGCAAAAAAAACCATCGTCGCCGTCCTGCCGGATTCGGGTGAGCGCTATTTGACGACTCGGTTATTTTAAAGATAGTCGGTATGAAAAATATCGATATTAATATCTATTATTGGCATATCGTCAGTTTAGAGATGGTTATCGATAATTACCGTTTTATTTGATCCTCTATTTTGATTAAGATTAATTCCAGCGAATAAATCATTCAAATATTAGGATGAATTAAATGAATACAACCCTTGATGCAGACTTTATTAAATTACCGGAAAATCAAGAAATAGCACGACAAATCATTACCATATTGCAGGACATTCGTTTCGGCTCGATTGAAATCGTCGTGCATGACGGACGTATTGTTCAAATCGATAGACACGAGAAGTTTCGAATAAAGAACTCGGCCATTAATCATTAATCCTATCTACCGTACCCTCGGCGATACCACTCAAAGAAATAATCGGCGGATTGACCGGATAACCGGAAGCAGCTGAACGATCAAGGAATTTATCGACATGACACAGAAACGAAAACGGGCGCTGATATTGGCGTCAACCGGCGTTTTTGCGCCTTCGGCTTGGGCGGAGGAAGGTTCTATCATCGAATCGGCCTACGACCGAGCCGAAAAGGCGTATTTTTCCAAAGAATGGAAGGAATTGCCCGACGAAGTGCTGATCCGGTCAAGCCGAATCAAATGGAACCGCTTGGCCAAGGCCGCATTGAACCTGCCGGAGTGGATGGAATTCAGCTTAAGCCAACGCACCCGTTACGAAAATGTTTCCAATAACTGGCGAGACGGCCAGCGAGACGCCAACAACTCCCAGTTGCCGCTGCAATCGCGCGTCCACATCGGGGTAAATCATGGCCCCTTCTGGCTGATGTTCGAAGGCCAGGACGCACGTACGAATTTCAACCAGCCAGGCGACTTTATCGGCCGCATGATAGACGAGTTCGATATCCTGCAGTTGTTCGGTTCGGCGACCTTTAAAAACGTGTGGGATTCGGGACTCAGAACCGATTTGCATGTCGGCCGTTTTACCCTCGAGCTTGGCAATTCCCGGCTGATCGGCCGGAATGACTTTCCGAATACCACCAATACCTTCGACGGCGGTCATTTTGCTCTGGGGAACGACAAAGACTGGCGGGTGCGCGCGTTCTTAACAGCGCCGGTTACCATTTATCCCACTTCCCTTGATCGCAGCAGCGACAAAAACCTGTTCTGGGGAACCGCGTTCGAATCCAAGCAATTGAAGTGGCTGAACGGCGAAGTTTATTATCTCGGCATCAGCGACAGCGAGGATCCCGCTAAAAGCCGGAATTTTTCAACCTTCGGCGCGCATGGCTACCGAAAAGCGGTCAAAAAGAAGAGCGATTTCAAGGACGGCGAGTTCGGCCGCTGGGATTACGACTTCGAAAGCGCGGTGCAGACCGGCGAGCGCAGGGGCAAAAACCAATTCGCTTGGATGGGCTTCGCCGACGTCGGCTACACCTTCAATGCGCCCTGGATTCCGCAACTGGTCGCCGAATATACCTATGCCAGCGGCACCGCCGATCCAAGCGGCAATGAAAGCCATACTTTCGACAGATTATACGGCTTACGCCGTGCGGATTACGCACAGACCAGCCTATACGGCCCTTTCGGACAATCCAATATCGAAACCGCCGGTTGGCGTCTGACGGTAAAACCTAAAGACGACATCAAGGTTTACTTCAAATACCACGCCAACTGGTTGGCCGAGGCTAAGGATGCTTTAGACGGTTCGGCCTTGCCGGGCTTCAAAAATCTGCAGGACAAAAGCGGCAGCTCCGGACGCTGGCTAGGCAACGATATCGAACTGATCGCCGAATACGATTTCGGCTCCAACTGGATTCTATCGGCCGGCTATTCGCATTGGTTCAAGGGCGATTATTTCGATCGCCTGGCCAGTCTGCCCAACCGCGGCGGTTTGCCGCAAGACGGCGAAAAAGACACCGATTATTTCTTCGCCCAGACCCTACTCAGATTTTAAACCCGGCTTTTTACCGGTTCATTCAAGAGAACTACCATGAAAACACTGAAAACCCTTGCTTTAAGCGCATTGCTTGCGAATTTGTCGTTCAGTCCGTTGGCGCAGGCCGATCGATCGTTGTTGAACGTGTCTTACGACCCCACCCGCGAGTTGTATCAAGAGTACAACCGGGAATTCAGCAAACACTGGAAGGAAAAAACCGGCGAAACCGTCGAGATCAAACAATCGCACGGCGGTGCCGGCAAACAGGCCCGCGCGGTCATAGACGGACTGGATGCCGACGTGTTGACGTTAGCCTTATCTTACGACATAGACCAAATCGCCGAGAGAGCCGGCGTATTGAACAAGGACTGGCAAAGCCGCTTGCCCAACAACAGCGCGCCATATACGTCCACTATTGTATTTCTGGTACGTAAAGGCAATCCGAAAGGGATTAAGAACTGGGATGATCTAACCAAGGAAGGCGTATCGGTCATCACCCCCAACCCCAAAACCTCGGGCGGCGCCCGCTACAACTATCTGGCGGCCTGGGCGTTTGCGGAAAAGAGTCTCGGCAGCAAGGATGCCGCCAAGGACTTCGTCAAAAAACTGTACAAAAACGTACCGGTACTCGATTCCGGCGCGCGCGGTTCCACCACCACCTTCGTGCAGCGCGGTATCGGCGACGTGTTGATCACCTGGGAAAACGAAGCCTTTTTATCGGTGAAAGAACTAGGCCCGGATGAACTCGAAATCGTCGTGCCGCCCACTAGTATTCTGGCTGAAACGCCGGTCACGGTCGTGGACAAGGTCGTCGACAAGCACGGCACGCGCGATTTAGCCGAGGCTTATCTGGAGTACTTGTATTCGCCGGTCGGACAAAAGTTGGCGGCCAAATACTACTATCGTCCATCCAAACCGGAATTGGTCGATCCTGCCGATTTGGCCCGCTTCCCGAAACTGGAACGCTTCTCGGTAAACGACGTTTTCGGCAGTTGGAAAAGCGCCCAGGAAACCCATTTCAACGACGGCGGTACCTTCGACCAAATTTATACCCCTTGATCGGTGCTAACTGTTGCGGGGATGGTGACAGCCGTCCCCTCTTCGCCGCCACTTCCGGCGGACAAAAAACGGATGAGAGATATCACACCGCTGTTTTTTAACTTAAAGAATTTATCAATTTATGCCCCAAAGTCACATCATGCCCGGTTTCCGCCCTGCGCTGGGATTTACCTTGCTTTATTTGACGCTGATCGTGTTGATTCCGCTCAGCGCCTTGTTGCTGAAAACCCTGCAACTCAGCCTGGACCAGTTCTGGGCCATTTTGACCAACAAGCGGGTCGTCGCCTCGTTTCAGATCAGTTTCGGCGCGTCATTACTGGCGGCGGCGATTGCCGCCGTATTGGGCTTCGTCATCGCCTGGACCTTGGTGCGTTACCCCTTTCCCGGCAAAAAGCTGTTCGACGCGATAATCGACTTGCCGTTCGCGCTGCCGACCGCTGTCGCCGGCATCGTGCTGGCGACTCTTTACGAGCCGAAAGGCTGGATAGGTCAATGGATCGCCCAGGCAAGCGGGATGCAGATCGCCTATAAACCGGCCGGCATCGTGGTGGCCTTGATCTTCATCGGCCTGCCGTTCGTGGTGCGCACGGTCGAACCGGTTTTGCAGGAATTCGACAGCGCCATGGAGGAAGCCGCCGCCAGTTTGGGGGCCGGCCGTTTACAAACCTTTCTGAAGGTGATTTTGCCCAATGTGCTGCCGTCGGCCATCACCGGCTTCGCGTTGGCGTTCGCTCGCGGCGTCGGCGAATACGGTTCGGTGATTTTCATTGCCGGCAACATGCCCTATGTGTCGGAAATCGTGCCGCTGCTGATCATCACCAAACTGGAACAGTACGACTACGCCGGCGCTACCGCCATCGGTTTGATCATGCTGCTGCTGTCGTTCCTGTTGTTACTGCTCGTCAACACGCTGCAATGGTGGGTGCGCCGCCGTAGCGGTCAACTGTGAGGAAAGTCCATGAACAGTTCAACCATTACTCTGAATAGACCGGCAAAAGATTTGAGTTTGGGCGACCCGCATTGGGTGCGCCGGCTGATGATTGCCGGCTCGCTGGCTATCATCACCTTATTGCTGATTCTGCCGCTGGCGGCCGTGCTGATCCAGGCCTTCGCCAAAGGCTGGCCAGCTTACGCCGATAGTCTGACGCATCCGGATACGCTGGCGGCGATGCGCCTGACTTTGCTGACGGCCGCCGTGACCGTGCCGTTGACGACCGTATTCGGCATCAGCGCCGCCTGGGCCATCGCCCGCTTCGAGTTTCCCGGCAAGAGCTTTTTGATCACGCTGATCGATTTGCCGTTTTCGGTGTCGCCGGTGATAGCCGGTTTGATTTATGTGCTGGTATTCGGCGCCCAAGGCTGGTTTGGCTCCTGGCTGTCGGCACACGACATCAAGATCGTGTTCGCCGTGCCCGGCATCGTGCTGGCAACGCTGTTCGTGACTTTCCCGTTCGTGGCCCGCGAACTGATCCCGTTGATGCAGGAAATCGGCCACGAAGAGGAAGAAGCCGCGCTGTCACTCGGAGCCAGCGGTTGGCAAACCTTTTTCAAGATCACCCTGCCCAATATCAAGTGGGGCTTGTTGTACGGCGTGCTGCTGTGCAACGCCCGCGCCATGGGCGAATTCGGCGCGGTGTCGGTGGTGTCCGGCCACATTCGCGGTCTGACCAACACCCTGCCGCTGCATGTGGAAGTCAGCTACAACGAATACGACTTCGTCGGCGCCTTTGCCGGCGCTTCGGTGCTGGCCGGTCTGGCGGTCGTCACGTTGATCGTCAAAACCCTGCTGGAATGGAAGCAGCAACAAGCCCTGAAAGCGGCCCGCGCCGCCAATGCCCCGACCTAACTAAACCGCATCGAGAGCGTTTCATCATGAGCATACAGTTAAACCACATCAGCAAACAATTCGGCGCCTTCACGGCTTTGGACGACATTAATCTGGAGATTCCGGAAGGCGATTTGGTCGCCTTGCTGGGCCCTTCCGGTTGCGGCAAAACCACGCTGCTGCGCATCATCGCCGGCCTGGAACAGGCCGACCACGGCGAGGTGTATTTGCAAGGCGCCAACGTCACCGCCCAGCCGGTCAAGGAGCGGCAGATCGGCTTCGTGTTCCAGCATTACGCCCTGTTCCGGCATATGACGGTGTTCGACAACATCGCCTTCGGACTCAGGGTCAAACCGCGCAAACAGCGGCCGACCGAAGCGCACATCAAGGACAAAGTACACTCGCTGTTGCAACTGGTGCAGCTGGATTGGCTGCACGACCGCTTTCCGGACCAACTGTCCGGCGGCCAGCGCCAGCGCATTGCCTTGGCCCGTGCCTTGGCCGTGGAACCCTCGGTGTTGCTGCTGGACGAACCCTTCGGCGCGCTGGACGCCGGCGTGCGCAAGGACTTGCGCCTGTGGCTGCGGCATTTGCATCAGGAACTGCATGTTACCAGCATCTTCGTCACCCACGACCAGGAAGAAGCCATGGAGGTCGCCAGCCGGATCGTGGTGCTGAATCACGGTAAGATCGAACAAAAAGGTTCGCCCAGCGAAATCTACGACCAGCCGCAAAGCGATTTCGTGTCGCGCTTCATCGGCCAGACCAATGTGTTTCATCTTAAAAATGAAGACAGCGTCTGGTTGCAAAACATGGGCATTATCATCGATGAGCCTAAAGGCATCGTGGCCCATGTTCGGCCGCATAACATTGGCGTGGAAAAGCTCACCGAACCCGGCTCTTCGCCGGTTTATCTGAAAGACTGGCAACATCTGGGCGGCACGATACGGCTGGAACTTAACCGCGACGGTCACAATGGCTCGGCCGCCATCATCTACGCCGAAATGCCGAACGAGCAATTTCGCGAGTTAGCCTTGCACAAAGGCGACAAGGTTGCGCTGCGGATCAAGCATGCGCATTGGTTTAATTGAATTGGCACAGATGCGCAGGGAAAGATAAGCATGAATTTCAATCAACTTGAGTTGCTGCGGTTTTTGCAAGAGACCAATTTCAACTTGTCCAAGGCCGGTGACAAGCTCAATGTGGTGCAATCCGCCGCCAGCCGGCAGATCCAGTTGTTGGAGGAGGAATTGGGTAGTCCGTTATTACAGCGGGTGGGGAAGAAGTTAGTCGGTTTTACCCCGTTAGGCGATAGAATCCTGAAAGAAATAGAGGCTATCGATTTGGCGCGGCGGAATATCCACAACATCGCGCGCGACTATAAAAACAACCGTAACGGCACCTTGCGCATAGCCACCACGCACACTCAAGCCAAGTATTTTTTGCCGGAGCCCATCGGACATTTTCGCGATGACTATCCGCAAATCAGCATTTACATGGTGCAGTCGTCACCCGACCAGATCATCGACTTATTGCATAGGCACCAAGCCGATTTGGCGATTTGTACCGAAAAACTGGATGCCGATGAAAAGCTGGTGATACTGCCTTGTTACGATTGGCATCATGTCGCGATCGTGCCGAAAGATCACCCATTGACAAAGACTCAAATAACCTTGAAACGCTTGGCCGTATTTCCGTTGCTGACATACTCGCCGGGTTTTACCGGACATTCCAATATCGAAAAGGCCTTTCACGAAGCGGGCCTGACTTTGGATGTCACGCTGTCCGCAGCCGATTCGGATGTCATCAAAACCTATGTAAGACAGGGTTTAGGGGTTGGCATCATAGCCGGCACGTCTTACGAAACGACCAATGATCAAGATTTGGAAGCCATTGATCTTTCGGATTTGATTCCGAAATCGCGCACTAAAATCGCGTTTCTCAAGCAATTGTATTTGCCGGGTTATTTGCAGCATTTCATAGGGCTCCTACAAACAGAAAGCAATTTTGATGCTTGACAGGCGTAGCGCGCGACTTTGAATCTAACAGCGGTTGAACATGTCGTCCAACGATTGGCTGTTCGGCTCGGTAATGTTATGCCCCTTCCCGCTCGGGTCAAGTTCGGCACGACACTAGCAGCGCCTCGTAGGCCGCCAGTGCCTCGAGGTGGTTGCTGTCGGCCCGGAGGCCGACATGTCCGTCGGGCCGCACGACCAGAAGCGTGACCTCGCTGACGCCAAGCCGGCCGGATGCGGCTGGCGCAATCCAAGCGCACTGATTCCGATCGTCGGATCGGGCAGTGAGCAGGACGCTCGCTTCGATGATCGACGCGGCGCGACCGATCCGTAGGGAGCTGTCGAGCTGTGCGAGTCTGTTGCAGCACACCGACAATCCCCCGATGATCAGCGCAGTGTGGTTGGCACGGAAGCACAGTTCGTGCAGCATGCAGGTCTTGCCGTTGGCGAGGTAAACCATGATGGTGTCGGGAACCCGCTGACCCGGCGCGAGCACATCGTTCTTATCTCCCATGACGATCGGTGAGTTGCCGTAGTCAATGTCGAGCTCCGCTTCGGCGATCGATTCGCGGTGCCGCGACGCCGGGTCGGCAAACACTTCTCGGAATGTTTCGTCGCGGCCGCGTCGTTCGTCCGGGTCGGTCATGCTTTGGGCGCGCTCAACCTCGTCACCCGAGGCGGTGACCGCCTCCGCCACCGGACGCCGCTCTGCGTCGTAGCTGTCGAGCAGGGCATGAGTGCAGTACCCTTGGCAGACGAGCGCCAGCTTCCAGGCGAGGTTAAACGCGTCCTGAAGGCCGCTGTTCATGCCGTGGCCCTGAGCAGGCGAGCAGACATGCGCCGCGTCCCCCGCTAGCAAGACGCGACCGGACCGGTACCGCGTTGCGACTTTCGAGTGGCATTGGAAGCGTGCCGGGTTGCTGACATCGTCGAAGCCGATCGTGGGAAGGTAGCGTTTGATCGTGGAAGCAGCATCGGTCACGAGGTCGGATTCGGGGGAACTCGGCCGCAGGTAGACGCGCCAGCGCCGATGGGGAAGCGCGGTCAGGATTACCGGGATCTCGTCCAGATAGGCGTAGTTGGCCTCGTACGAGTCTGGCCAGCCCGCAAGGGTCGCATCGAACACAGCCCAAGGCTTGGTCAGGTCGTACCCGGACATCTCGATTCCACTAAGCTTCCGGGTAGAGCTGTGGTATCCGTCGCACCCTACCACCCAGCGGACGAAGACTCGCTCCGTTGTGTCATTGCGTAGGATGGTCGCGATCAGGCCGTTCTTGTGATCCGCCAGTTCGACGAGCTTCGCGGAGCGAATGACCTTGCCACCCTGCCGGTGGAGGTACTCGGTCAGAATCGACTCGGTCACTTCTTCCGAGATGCCGATGTTGAACCCGTAGCGGCTGCCGCAAGTCGAGAGGTCGATCTCGCCAAGCACGCTACCCGCCGAGTGAAGTCGGGTCATGCGCTGCTTGACGCCTGCAGCTAGCAGAGGTTCGAGAATCCCCAGTGACTCGAATACCTCCAACGAGCGTGGGTGCACCACCGTCGCCCGGTCCCAACGCATCGGTGATGGATGTGCATCGATGACGCGACACTCGACGCCGCGGCGACAAAGTTCCGCAGCCAGGAGCAATCCGGTCGGGCCTGCGCCCACCACAAGAACACTTGCATCTGTAACCATGTCGAATCTGCTCGATGTTAACCGCTACGGCATGCGGCACAAAGAAGAGATCGCGCGGCTTCTCGACAAACGGCCAATAATATTCTCGGCATAGACTCACTCAACAGGTTTATACCAGGGGAACGCCGCAGCTTTTGGCAGTCCGAGTGGATTTGCATTGTTATGTTTTTTGCCAATTGTTGTTTTCCCCTTCGCACAAATCGATCTAAATCCATTTCCTTAAGAAGATTATCTCTCCTGAGACTCATCACTAATTTACCAGCGCTTGAATAGTCTAAATCTTGTTCATTGCCGGACATTAAAATAATTAACGGAGGTGGTCAATTAGCGCTTCTTGGTACGAGATATAGGGGTGGAAAACTTACAAAAGCAAACAAAAACGTGGACAATAGTTGAAGCAGGGCACGACTATCCAAAAATTTATCGGGAATTCGTTGAAGGGTTCCCTGACAATGAAATCGCACATGGATTTGATTGGGGCCACCGTAACATATAGGGGGTGGAGGCGCAAGCCAAAGCCGACAGACAATAGGCACCATTCATACACAGAGCTCGTTCCTCCGACGAATCGGTTTTACTCGTGCAATTGCGACCGAGTGATTTATCCAATTCGTCGTGTTGTTTCATCACGTCATTGGCTCTTGACTAATTCGGCACCCGGCGATCCGCCCGCGGCCCCGTCTAGCGTAGCATCATCGAAGGAACGGGAGCCTGCATGCCTACGATTGGAGAGTAGTCGCGACGCTTGCGCGTCGCGACCCTCGCAGAACCGGACTTGGAGCGTTACACCATCCGGCTC
>NZ_JBSYXO010000029.1:0-51280 GCF_054172045.1 Methylomonas sp. MgM2
CTTCCAGAGGCCGTGGCGATATCCCCTGTCGCGTCCAAACCGTCCATTTCCAAGGTGCCTGCACCGCTGAAGTCTGCGATCTTAATGTCTTCGCCGGCTTGGTTATTCAGCACGATGGCGTTGTTTTCACTGTCGTATTTGGCGGTAATGCCGGTCTGTCCGGAAACCGCATTGATGGCGTCCGCTATTCCACTGAGGCTGCCACCCGTCACCGAAGCCGATACCGTCGCGCTGGCAGAGCCTTCCAGCACGAAACTATAGGTGCCATCGGCCGATGCATTCTGAAGCACGGCATTGGTTATCGCCGTGGCTTGAACCCCGGTTTGGTCGGCAACGTTATTGATAGACGCGGCAACGGTTTTCGCCGTATCGCTACCTGACGCGACAGCCACGTCGGCAGAGCCGAATGAACCTTGGATAGTCAAGGTGCCATTAGCATAGTTGTTGGCCGCAAACGTGCCTGAGGCCGTTTCCGCCACGGGGGTAAAAGCCGTGGTGGCCGAACTGATTCTGTTGACGCCTATGCTATTGGTTTGCGCGTTGCCAATGCTCACCGCGATGCTTTGATTAGCATAGGCGCCGATTTGAAAAACTGCCGAACTTAAAGTGCCGTCTAATACGTTCTTGCCGTTAAAACTGGTAGTGGTGGCGATGCGGTCCAATTCCTGCTGCAATTGGTTAACTTCTTTTTGCAAGCTGGCGCGATCGCTGGCCGAGTTGGTATCGTTGGCCGATTGGACCGCCAATTCGCGCATTCTTTGCAAGATGTTACTAGACTCTTGCAGCGCACCCTCGGCAACCTGAGCCAAGGAAATACCATCATTAGCGTTTCTGGTCGCCTGATTAACGCCTCTAATTTGAGCCGTCATTCTATCGGCAATCGCCAAACCCGCAGCGTCGTCCTTGGCACTATTGATGCGCAAGCCGGATGACAATCTTTCCATTGCAGTTTGCAAGCCGACTTGAGAACGGTTCAATTGCCGTTGAGAATTAAGCGACATGACGTTTGTATTGATTATTTGTGGCATGATTTTTCCCCTTAACTTGAGTTTTGATCTCTACAAAAACCCAAAAGCAAATCACATGCCAACAATAATAAACTCTAACCGCATGTTTTTATTGATATTTTATCCAATATCAAATTCGTCAATTATTTGTCACCATTTCTTTAGTTTCGTCTATGGCGTCAACGCTTGATACCATTGCTCCAGATGATCTTCCAAAATGTAATGATCAATGACCCATTGCCGCAAAATTTGACCTTCTTGCGGCAAATTATCCGGATCTTGAATTTTTTCCCTTATTACGCGAACCCAATGATCAGGATTATTTGGAACACGAGTCACAGGTGCGTTTCGATAAGGAAGAATATCGGAACAGACAACCGGCCATCCCAACACACCGTATTCCAACAAACGTAAATTCGTCTTGGCTTCGTTGAATTTATTATGCTCTAACGGTGCAATGGCTAGATCAAGATTCAAAGCGGCCAATTTTTGCGGGTACTGCTGAAATGGCACGCCGGTTTGAAATTCTTTTATATACGGCCGCAATAGATCCGGGCACATGCCCATGAAAACCCAATCCACTTCGTTATGCAGGGCTATTACCAAAGGAATAATAAGCTCCAAATCCCCCTGATGCTCAACTCCGCCGGCCCAACCAACTCTCGGCTTACCCATCGGCAATTTTTCCGGCAACTGCAACGATAACCAACGATCCGATTCCAGATAGTTAGGTACTACGATGACATTGGTGTTAAATTTTTTAAACTCATCCGCCAAAACTTCATTGGCTACGATCACTCTATCCGCAGTTTGCATCATTTTTTTTAATCGGCGCCGAACGTCCTTGGGCCACTGACCTTGTTTAGGGTGTTGTTTTGGCAACGAATACAATAAATCATCTTGCCCATAAATCATGAATGTATTGTTGAACCGACGATATCTCCCCCAAGCCTCCAGCATGTGGTCGGCAAAGGCATTTTGTAAAAACAATACATCGGGTTTAGCGCGTTCCACTTCAACAACATCGGGAATAATCATCTCCCCGTGGTTCGGCAACAAGCTGCTTTGTATCATGGCCGCCTTAGTTAAAGCGCGTAACGGAGAACGAATCCGATATTCACCAACTCCCGATTCGTTTACCGGAAACGCCAGCACGCGAGGTTTGTCGTGAAAATCGACGTTCCATGTAGCATGGGTTTTTGTTTCTAGTTGAAAGTCAAAATGTTTTAAGCTCAAGTGACGATTAAAGGCGGGATCGTCGGCTAATTGAGGCAGCCATTTTTCCAACATGTTGTCCGCTTCTTGCTTCGCCCGATCAATTTTTTCCTGGTTTGCCTTTTCCTGTTTAATGGAACTCGAACCATGATGCACCAGCGTTACAAAAGGCGTCCAAACAATTTTGTATCCTAGCTGGCTAACCTTTAGACATAGATCAACATCATTGAAGAGTACCTTAAATTTTTCTTCATCCAATCCTCCAACCCGCAGATACAAGCCTCGTTTAATCAATAAACACGCGGCGGTAACGGCCGAAAAATTTTGGGCTACTTGCGCTCTCCCCATGTAGCCCGGATCTAGCATGGGACGACCGATATTGGGGTGATCGGCCACGCCGAAAGCCCCCATTCCTAACACCACTCCCGCGTGTTGAATGTGCTGATTCAAAAAAACCAATCTAGGCCCAACAATGCCGACGTTACTTCTTTCCCCTAACCTCAGCATTTCGCCAAGCCAATCACTTTGAATAACTTGAGTGTCATTATTTAAAAGGAGGATATATTCGCCTTTTGCATATTCCACCGCCAAGTTATTTATTGATGCATAATTATACGGCTTATCATAGCGAATCACCTTTACAGAATAGCTTTCTACAATATCATTTAAATAAGCCTTGGTTTCGTCTTCGTCGCTTTGGTTGTCAACTACGATTATTTCATAATTACTATAATTCGTTTTTTCAATGATACTTTCAACACATGGTTTTAATAAATCCACCCTATTTTTGGTCGGAATAATTATTGAAACGAACGGCTGCCGAACTAACGGGTATTTAATCCTCAAAGTACTATCTAACCAACCATCATGAATAGAAGCGCCATGAGTCAAATATTTTAAGAGCGTGGACTTTCTCCTATTTAAATCAATATCGCCGATTCGCCCTTCCGGAACATGAATCAAAACATCTGCGATATGGCCGATCGCTTTTTCTCCGTCTTTCTCCAGAATATTTAAGGCCCATTCATAACAATCGATCGATGCACGACCCGCATGTTTTATCGATTTGAAATCAATCAAACAATTCGACCCGATATAAGAAAAAGAAAAAAGAAGATCAACATTTAATTCTGGCTTAAACTTAGGATCCTTATAGTAGCCGTTATTATCCACAATATCTTCATCGAAATATATGAATCGCCAATACTTATTAGTATTAATATATCGGCGCACCAAGGAGACAAAATACGGTTCGAAGCGCACGCCCACTTCAAACACCAGCACCCAATTCAGTTCGATATCTTTCCCGAGATTGCTAAAGTAACTCCCCCAATCGCCGTCATATTTTTCCCAGTTCAATGCGTCGATTTCATAAAACAAGCTATCGGGACAATCCGTGTCAGATAATACTGTTAAAGTCCATTGATCACTGATCTGTGCCGAAAGGCTATCGAGCGTATCGGCTAAAAACGGAAATTCCGCGCATGAGCATTTGACAAAAAAATGAATCGGTAAAGAATCGCTACTTAAATTATTTGCTTCATAATAACAAGCCTCATCGATTCTCGCTCGCGATTGAGCCTCCAGCCATACTTGATAAGGCCCCTTATAAAACCGAATAGGCTTAAGATCCATTGCGTCGTTTAAGTTTCCTTCCTTGATATCCGTTAATACCTGATATGTCTTTTGCAAATATGCGTAGCCATACCGCCTATCCGGTTCTAAATACGCACCTTCGGCCCATTCATTCCAGGCATTTACAAACACGAATTTGTCGCGGCTTCCGGCTATTTTTTCGGTATGCAAACACGCCTGTTTAAGCCATTCAGCATAAAGCTCGGGAGTAGAATCGTGATAAATAGCCCCACCTTTGGGCCGTCTTGCTTGGTTATCCCAAGAAGGAACAACCGTTCTATACGTCCTGTAAGGATATTCGACGAAATCTTGAAAGTACCTAGCCAGCTCTGAATAATGATGAACATGTCCGGCAAAATCATTTCTAATAAAACGAAGCTGCGGATGGATTAATGGCGCTATTGCACCATGGGGCGGGAATTCGACAACAGCGTCGAAACCGAATGGCTCAGGGGAAGTGATTTCAAACGATTTTGCCGCTATAAGATATATTTCCCCAATACCGCACGACCGGCAATAATCCCGCCAGCGTCTCGCCGTTTCTTTTGGCTCCGGTAATAGGGACGCTCTATAAACTATCAATATCGGTTTGCCGTTCACCCTTATATATCGTTCATCTCTAAACGCGGGTTCGATATCTCTAATGAAAGCTAAATCGTCCTCCGGCGAATGAACCTGTCCGATCAAAACTTCCGATTCGGAACCGTCCCAACGTCTAGTCCAGTTCTCGTTTGCCCAGCACAAACAAAAAGGCAAATCTAAATCCGGATCATTAAGCACTTGCTGGAAAGGACGTTCCAATAACTTCTTTCCCCCAAACCAATAATGGTGGTAACAAAAACCGTAAACCCCATAATTTTTAGCAATTTCGATTTGCCTTTTTTGAATTTCCTTTAATCTTAAATCATAAAACCCAAGCTCACCCGGTAAACGCGGCTGATAATGCCCTACAAATTGCGGTACAGCTTTGGTTACATTTGTCCATTCCGTAAACCCTTTACCCCACCATTCATCATTTTCCAGAATCGGATGAAATTGGGGCAGATAAAACGCAATCAATTTAATATCATGCGGCCCGTGAGATAGTGCTTCGTTATGACTCCACGGCACATAGTCTTTCGATTCCGAAAAACTCGCCATGTACATATCGTTTACGTACTTTTCAAAAAGGGCTATTGCATAGTCTTTTATATCCTTCATAACCTTTGGAGCTAGTTGATATTCGGTTATAAATAAATTCTGTTAGCGATTAGCAATTGACGAATTCCCCCACCATCAATCTTGATTCGGCACACAGGCATAATTATCAGGCGCGTAAGTCTGCCAACAAGCGTGCCCATGCGATTTTTGACAACTCACCGTGTTTACCTAATATCTCTCGCACTAAATTCAATGCGTCATAATCGTTAGGGCAAGAACGCAGCAAAGGGCTCAGCGTTTCGAGGGCAGAATCGTATTCTTCTTGCGCCGCTAAAATATTGGCCAAATTAAAACGAGTTTTGCCTGGCTTTGTTTGTTTTTCAATCGCTAAACGCAATAATTCTTTAGCAAAATCTATTTCGCCTTGCTTTACTGCAATAGCGGCAAGCTCATCGTAAACTCCCCAACATTCGGTTCCTTCTTCAAACAGCTTCTTTAGTATTACAAACGCCGCTTTCTCGTCACCGCTTTCAAGAAATTTGGCAGCCTTCTGATACGCTTTAGTATCTTCCGCGCGTTTTTCCTCCTCTTGTATAGTCTTATCATTTATATTTGATTCGGGGATACAAGGCGCGGAATCCGGCTGTATGGCGCCAGCTCGACTGCCGGTGAGATTTGTTTCCGATTGACCGCCGCTATTACTTTGGCGGTTCAGACCGAGCGGGTCGACTTTTCCCTCATTCGTACGGTAGTCCTCCCAATCCATTCGTTTTGAAATCCGGGTTGAGTAGGCAGCCCACGGTTGTCCCGCTCGGTTTGCCGCGTGTGCTCGTTGGAGAAAATCGTATAACCAATCACCGTCAAACATTCGATCTTCCGGCACCAAGTAATGTAGCAGCAACCAGTACAACATCTTACTCCGCGTCAACTCGTCGGCGTTGACGAGCACATCGACCAACGGATTACGCAAGGGCGTCTCTCGGGGGAAATAGCTCAAACCGCCCATTACGGAGACGACCTGCGTACTAAAGAGCAAGGCCTGGGTTGCAACTGTACTGAAATCTCCGATCACACTATCCGCCCACGGCAGCAAATGCTGACTTCCAATGTGATTGCCGCCGTGCAGAAAAGGATATTTACCATACAAGTAAGAGCATTGCTCCCGGCTTAATAACGACCAAATAGGATGTTGAGTCAAAACCAAAGCGTTCTCTCCGGACTGCTCACTTAAGAACTTATCCAACACCGTAAAAAACGGAGTACATCCGTCAAATCGATCAAATATCCCCAGAGGTAACAAAGTAATAGCCCGATATTTTTCACGAAGCGATTTAACGTAATTCTCGGCGTCGGGAGTGATCAGTCGCTTTTTAGCGAACTGCCTTACCTCTGCGACAAAGCCTTCGGTATCGGAAACGACGCCACTCAACACCTCATTCGGATATTCCGCCAACAGCCTACCCTTTCCCGCCCCGGCTATATCCAGCTGCCAGGAGAAAGTAAAGGGTTGACGGGAAACCCAGCTCAGCTCAATGTTGATAAAAAGTGCCTGACAAAAAGCCTCGCGCAACCATGACTGCTGATTATGTAAGAAAACAAAATCCGGCTCGAATCCGGACAATCGCGCGCGCACCCTTTCCCTAAGACGGGAGCAGGTTTCGGCATTAATTCGCTTGTGTTCTAACTCGATGAAAGCGTCTCCATTAATCCGCCAATCCGCACGAAGCTCTTTCTGGGAAACTAAAACGATTTTTTCACCGAGTATGCCGGCACGCGCTTGCGCCGGAGCCGAATCCAAACACAATATCCGGTAATCGACTCCACCTTTGGTTTTACCCAGTTCGCGAGCAATACGTTCGAACCATTCCAGCCAGGTTACCATGACGCCTGGGCGCGCCAGTTCGAAATGCGGTTCAAGCCAAAACAGAATTTTCATCTAAATATTTGTCAATGCGCAGAACCCGATAACGTCGCGCACAATAGATACAATTGTTCATCGTTGCATGACCCTGGGCACGATAACAATCAGAATTGCCCTAGTTGACGGTAAATATCTTCCGGCGAAATTCCCAACGCTACCGACATACCGACTCTCCATTCCTTTTCGATGCTCTTCAACACACGATCCTTAACTTGAGGCCACAATTTGACCGGCAGAACAATCACGCCATCAGCATCAGCGAATACGTAATCACCGCTTTCAATTCGCACATTGCCGATTTCGATTGGCGTATTGATCGCCCGAACAGCGCCTTCGTAGCGGATATCCACACAGTAATGTCCGCGAGAAAACACTGGAAAATCCAGACGCTGAACATCCTCCCGATCCCGGGTGACACCGTTGATCACCGCCCCTATCGCCCCCGCTCGCATCGCTAATTGGGCATTCAAGTTGCCGAAGTAAGCATGGTTGGGAACGCGATTTTCCACCATTACAACATCGCCAGGGCGCACGAACTTATATGAGCCCAGCGCATCGTAAATCGCTGTCCAATCCTGTCCTGCCCCGGGCTTATCCAACAGTAAGGTCTTCGCTTTACCGAAAAAACGTCCTCGCCCCGTAATTTCTTTGGGTAGCGCCAAATTCATGCCCATATCGCGGGTAATGTCCGACAACATAGCGGAAGTGATATAGGGCGCCAAGGCACCTAAAGCCAAGTTCTCCTGAGCACGCACTCCGGAAGCAATCAGCTCGGCCAAGTGCAAGTCATCGGGCCAATTCACGTCGATCGCTTCGGTCGGGCTCAACGGAAATAGCAAAGGATGCAATCCGAATCGTTTTCCGGTCCGCAATACTGATGAGGCTCGACAAATATAAAGAGACATTGCCTCGATCGTCGTAGCGGGCAGATCGACGCTATTGGGTATCCGTCCCCGTCCATAAAGAGGCTCTCCGTCTTTCCATAAATATTGCTTGGAAGTTGTCACCGCGACTAAAGAATCTTGTTCGAAAGACGCGCACAAAGTCTCTAAAGCGCGCGTTACTGTTTCGGCGGAAACGAATGGGGCCGTGCACAAGGCTTGAATATAAATATCCGCGGGAACCTGAGCGCACTCCCAGGCGAACAGCTCGTGTCCGTCCGTGGCATTAGAAGCGAGTTCTTCAGGACGTACTAAGCGGCGGACCGGTAAATCTGCTGCATAAGCCGCAATCTCGTCACTGTCAGTATCTAGTATTACTTCGTCGATCAAGGGACATTCAAGCAACTGGCGCAACTTTCGCTTAAATAAATATTCGCCATCCAAAACGTTTAAGTTTTTGTTTTGGATGCGCTCGCTACTTCCCTTAGCGGGAACAAAGGCTACAGTTTTCATCGGTGGCAAGATAATTTAATGGTCGTCAATTTAAAATTTTATACGATTGCAGCGTCACTCAAATATCGAAAAACATCATCAAAATGTAGCCCCGCCCATTATCCCGGAGCCACACAACAATCAATAGGCTAAAACCTTTTAGGGTTGTTGCGCAGAATAAAGTAAAAAGTGCATGCTGTTGATAACAACATTAGCGGATTAAAATGTACCTTGCATTTATAATCCTTGCTCACTGAGCGGCGACAGGAACCGGTCACGCCGTCGGCAGCCCTTTGTAAGATTGCAGGATAATTCGGCGCCACCCTAGCCCCTCCTCCTTCAAGCTTCGGCTTTAGCCTTTAAGTAAGCCAAAACATCCTCGGATTCTATTTGATAGTAAATATCTTCCACCGAGACCATCACATCGATCGCCTGAAATGCGACCGTATCCCCCAAATAAAAATAATCCGACCGCCAGTCGTTTTGCCGGCTGAATACCTCGATTTCGGCCCTGTCTTGCTCAACCAGCGCGTAAACCTGCAGGCTTTCCAGTGATTGGTAGGCTTGGCGTTTCACGGTTTTATCGATACGGTGCGTCGAAGAAGACAATACCTCGACGATGAGTATAGGCCGGGTTTTGTAATAATCGTTTTCCTTATCCTGGGAATCGCATACGACCATCACGTCGGGATAAAAAAAGTCCTGTTGAACTTTGACCTTCATATCGTTGACATAGGCCGTGCAGGGTGAATTTTTCTGCTTAAACGCATTTCGCAATTCCGCAAACAGATTGCCGCAAATTTTATTATGCTTATCGCTCGCACCGGTCATCGCATACGCTTGGCCGCCTATCAGTTCATGCCGAAATCGGCCGTCCCGCTCACCGGCCAGATAATCTGCTTCGCTCAGAAAATTGACAGCTGTATTTGTTTTCATCTCGCCTCCCTTACCTACTTACTAGAGCAATGGTCGTCTACATCCACCCCATCCATGTGAACATTTACCGAAAAAAACTAAAGCTTTTTTACTCCGGAACGGCAATATAGGAGTGCAATCGCTTTAGCTGTTACTTAACCGCCGGCTATGCCTGTTTCATCAAACTCTCCCACAACACCCCTACTTCATCGGCCGACTGTCTGATCAAGACTTCCGGCAAACTGGTTGCCAAACTCAAGGATAGCACCTGCACGATGCTGACCGCTTGCTCGGCCGTAAGCAAACCGTTCGGCATTAAATCCGCGTACAACCAAGCCGCCGCTTCGGTAGCAGCGGGCACCTGCGATTGGCCGTTTAACCCCGCCAGTTTCGCCAACAAAGCCGAAGCCAGTAAATCCATTACTCCGGCGTAACATTGTTGCTCCAGTAACACCCGGGCCGACCTTAGTTTTTGTTCGGCCAGGCTCAGCAAGGGATTTTGCGTCACTTGCTCACTTACCGCCGGCTCGAAAAGCGTACGGGTTTCCGCTAGCGGCGATGCACTACCCAAACGCTGCAAGCCGCGCCAAGTGCGACCGTCGATCACCGCCACCGGCAAACCCTCCGTCGACAAATTTTCAGCGGCTTGTTCGTCATCGTCTCGCCACTCGCCGACCACCACCAGCAAACCGCCGGCCTTGGCCAATACCCGCTCGATGCGCGGGCCAAACGCCGTTTGAATGCCGGCTACCGCCTGACGGACGGCCTCATCGTCTTCATCGGCGGCAATTTCGATGACATCCGGGCGACGCTCATCGCTCACCCCAACTTCCGGTAACACCTCTTCGGTTTCCTTTTCAACTTTTGCCGCATCCTCTTCCGCGCTCGGCTCACCGACCAAATCGTCTATCAAGCTCTGCAACATTTTTTTGCTAACGCCGACCGTGTCTTCCGTTGCCTCCGGATCGATGACGTTGTCGAACAAGGCCCGCTTGCCTCTCACCAACTGAGCAACCCTCTGTTCGTAGGAATCTTCGGCCAGTAACAGGAAAATTTGCACCTTGTTTTTTTGCCCCAGCCGATGAATGCGTGCGATGCGCTGGTCCAGAATGGCGGGATTCCACGGCATGTCCAGATTGATCAACGCCGTCGCGACTTGCAAATTCAAACCGGTGCCGCCTGCATCGGTGGAAATGAAGATCTGCAAGGCATCGTCGCTGTGAAAGCGCTCCATCATTTCACCTCGCTTATGGCTAGGCACCCCGCCATGCAAGCGCAAGCAACCCAAGCCCATGCCGCGCACCATGGTTTCCACCATTTCCGTCATCAGGGCCCATTGCGAAAACACCACGGCCTTGCGATTGCTTTGCAGACACAGTTCGTCCAGCAAACGGGCCAATTCCTCCAGTTTAGGTGAACCCTTGGTTTCTTTGTCCACCAAACCGGCCGCATTGCAGGCCATGCGGGCCGATTGTAAAGCGGACATCAGGCGGTTTTGTTCGCTGGGCGTCAACGGCCTGCGCTTGGCGATTTTCGCCAACAGCCCCGCCGCTTGCAAAGCAGAGTCGTGCAAGCCCTGTTGATTGTCATCCATCGCGATATCCAGCGTCACTTCGGTGCGATCCGGCAACTGGTCCGCCACCAGACTACGGTCGCGGCGCAACACCACCGGTGCGATACGGCGGCGCAGTTCGGACAGGTTGCGGTAGCCGATAACCTTGCCTCGCTCGTCGGTAATATGAAAATCCAGCAAACAGCGCCACAACGGACCTAACACGCGGGCGTCGATCAATTGCAACAGGCTATATAAATCCTCCAGCCGATTTTCCAGCGGCGTACCGCTGAGCACGAATACATAACGCGCGGGTATCAATTTGACGGTGGAGGATAGCTTGGTGCGCCAGTTTTTGATGCGCTGGGCTTCGTCCAGTATCAATAAATCGGGTTTGAGTGTTTCGCTGATGACGCTTAAATCGCGCAACACCAGCTCGTAATTCACGATGAAAAATAAGGCATCGGCCCGATACTGCACCCCGCGTTGATCCGGTCCGCCATGCAGAATCTGCACGTCGCGACCGGTAAACTTGGCGATTTCCCGCCCCCATTGGTGCTTCAGCGAAGTCGGACAGACGATCAGGATGCGTTTGACGGCGGCATTGTCGGCCAACCAACTACCGGCGGCGATGGCTTGCAGGGTTTTGCCCAAGCCCATGTCATCCGCGAGCAAGGCCCGTCCGCGCGACGCCAGAAAGGCTACGCCTTCGACTTGGTAAGGAAACAGCTTGACCCTGAGCCCGGGCAACACGCCATTACTCTGCCGAATCGCTTGCTTGATTTCATGCCCCCGAATCGCCCGCGCCGCATCCTCCGCGCATTGCTGGGCATATTGCATCGCATCATCGCCCAGCAAAAAATCCTCGCGTCCATAGACCGCTTGCGAAAAACGGAAAAAGTCTTCCGGCAAGCGGCCGACAAACAAATCTTGTTCATTGAAAAATTCGGCCAGCAGGCCGGTCAAATCGTCGGCTAACTCGGCGCGCCGCTGCAAACGAATCACCGGCCGGGTCGCCGATTCCCACGCCAAATAAACAAAGGAAACCGGGCAACCCTCGGCTTTCAGGTGTTTGTAGTCCTTTTGTTTTCTGGCATAGTGCAATACCGCCTCGATGTGCTTGCAAGTGCCGAGCCGATTGCTGGCCAAATCCGGACAAGTGCAATAATTGACGCGCTGGTCCAGCGAGCGAATCTGTACCTGATAGGAGCGTTGCCAATGCGTGGCCGACACCAAAGAAGTCGCCTGCCAGGTACCGAAACCCAAATTGCCGCTGAGCAATTTGACTTTTACTTCGTTACGGCCTTTCTTGACCCGTTCCTGTATCGCCTCGACCACGGCGCTATCCAAGCCCTCGGTTTCAATGGAAGCGTATTGGTCCGCGTAGGCATAGAGCGCTGCTATGGCATGTACGCAAACCGAGGCATCCTGGTGACAATCGCAAGCGACCTGTAAATGCCCCGCGTCATCGGCCGATAATTCCAGCCAATACTGATCATCGTTGACATCCTCCACCTGGGCCACCACCCTGTCGTTCTCCAAGGCCACGCCGATGACCCGGTTGTCGTTGAAATACATCAGCCCTTGTTTGACCCGGTCTTCCGGAGCAATACTGTGCAGGCGCTCGGTATCGTAGAGATAAATATCGTTTTCCATGGCGGCAAAAAATGATTGAGGGATACTTGGATTCTATCGGGAAACCTCGGAAAGCCCAAAATATCGGCCTCTTAATATACGGGTAGGTTTACCCCTATGCAGCTAACTTCATATCAACCTCAAACCCGGCGGCAAGGCCTCGCCGAACACTTGTTTCTCCTGCTGCTCATCCAACTGTTTAAACTCGGCCACCATTTCCTGCCAGATCACCGGCGCCTTTAGCTGTCGTAGTTTGTCCAAAACTTGTTCGCGTAACGCGTCGTCGATGTCGCGAACCCTATCGTCACAACGGCGCGCCAGCAAGGTGGCGGCAAACCCGGCTTGCGGCTGCTTCTTCCAGTCCACTTTCAATAATTGCCGCAACCAATTCTCCGCCGCCGCAACCGGAATCACGTCATGCTGGTTGCCGTGAAACGGAATCCTGGAACCGACACGACCGACTGCCCACCAGCTTTGCTCGGGCTCGCCGGCTTTTTCCAGCCGCTTCAGCAACCATTCGCCGAGCTGGGTTTTATCGGCCACGGGCAAACGTTCCATTGCGGCCGCCAGTCTCACTATGTCTTCGTAGCCGCGCATCGCCGCTTGCTTAGCCACGCCGGCCTGGCGCGCCGCGGCCGGATTGATAAATTTGTAAATGTCATTGAAGACGCGCTGCTGCGCCTCGGCACTCAAGCCGCCGGCCACGCGACGCCAAAGCGTCCACCATTCCGCCCAATTTTGTTTCTCGTTGACGAATTGCAGGCCCTCAGGGTACAGCTTCCACAACTGCTCAACCCGCCAGTCGTCCAACGGATAACCGAAACCGGGACGCAGACAAAAACCTGTCAAACTCAACCATAACCTTTCGTGTTGTTCGCTGCGCCGCCGATATTTCCCGCCTTCCAATAAAGCACCGAACAATTCACGCAGTAGCGGCGTCGCCCAATCGCCGCGCGGCGCCGCCAACACTTTTTCCAGGTCGGCGCGCAAGGTCTTGACGAGCTTGGGATCGATCTGCTTGGACTTGGGTCCGAACACGGCCTGGATTTTCTCGATAGCCTGCGGCAGTTGTGCGGGTAAATCGGCGTTCGCGGGAGACGAAGCTTTTTTTCGGATCTGAAATTCGACATCCCAACGCTGAGTGGCATCGTCCGCAGCCACACACTGCAACTGCAAGGTGCCGACTTCGGTATACGTCGCCATTAACTGCACGGCTACTTCGGCTTTTTGCCGTCCTTCAAGCGCCACCGCCAAAGGCGGCAGACTTTGGAAGCGTTCATCGTCCAGTTCGACCAGGTCGCCCGGCCGGTAATCACCATCGCCGCTGCTGGATAGCAAATGAAAGCGCACCGGCTGGCCGACCCTCAGGGCAAAACGGCGGTCGGCCAATAATATTTCCTGGCCCTCCTCGCTGCCCTTGGGCAAAATGCAAACACCGCGCTTGACTTGGTCTTGACCGCTGTCGATCAACAAAAAATAACTACGCGCCGCGCCGCCGCCGATTTTGAGTTTTTTGTCCAGCCTCGCCGCCGCATAACTAACGGCCCCGTAGGCCACGGCCAGCTCGGGGTGACGGTTGTCCAGCACCTGAGGTATTTTTCCGCCGCGCCAATGCGTCAATAGGGCCGTTATCCGCTGTACCATGGTTTGACTGCGGAACACGCCACCGTTCAGCAGCAAGGCATCCGGCACGTTCGTGTCTTCACCAAGGGCTAAACTAGCCGTCTGGGCATGCAAATGTAAAAAGGCGGCGATATGCTTGCTGATAGCCGGCTCCGCCGCATAGGGCAAACCGAATTCGACCACGCCGCTGCGTTTCTTGTCCGGCAAGTCCTGAAGCTCGGACAAGGGCAAGAAGCCGTCGAGCGCGATCTCGGCCACCTCTTGCCGGCTCAAGCTGGTACTGCGGGCGCCGCCTATCAGCTTGGAACCACCACCCAACAAGGTAACGTTGACTTGCTCGGGCCCATCGCCGGCCAAAAGCGTCTCCTTGGCGATACGGCATTGCTCCAACAATTGCGACAAATCGGCCGTGGACAGTTTTTTGTCGCCCACGCGCAGCCGGCTTTCGGCCAGATGCGCCAATGCCAGATCGATATTGTCGCCGCCCAGCATCAGATGATCGCCGACAGCGATACGGGTCAGCTTGGGCTCGCCGTCGCCGTGTTCGATTTTGATCAAGGTCAGGTCCGTGGTACCGCCACCGATATCGCAAACCAACAGCAAACGACTACCGGCCAGACTCTCTCCAATACTGCCGGCATGCCGGCGCAGCCAGTCGTAACAGACCGCTTGCGGCTCTTCCAATAAGCGTACGCCGTTGATGCCGGCCATTTTTGCCGCTTCCAGCGTCAACGAGCGCGCCGATTCGTCGAACGAAGCCGGCACGGTGATGACCACGTTTTGCCGTTCCAAGGGCGCCTGCGGAAAACGTTGCTCCCAGACCGTGCGCACATGGCGTAAATAACTGGCGCTGGCTTCCAATGGCGAAACCTTGAACACGGTTTCGTCGCTGCCCCAAGGCAAAATCGCCGCCCCGTGGTCGACCGCGGTATGCGACAGCCAGCTCTTGGCGCTGGTCACCAAACGTCCTTGCGACTTCGCCCCCAATACCCTGGCCGCCTCGCCCAACACCGCGCCGTCTTCCGGCGCCAGAAATCCGACCTGGTCGCTCAATTCGCCTTGCGCGGGATGGTATCGAACGGACGGCAGCAAAGGCCGCTCGCCGACTTCGCCGGGAGCCAGCAGTTGCCGCAGCTCGAACAGATGAATGCGTTTGTCGGGGTCATTCGAATCGGCATAAGCCACGACCGTATGCGTGGTGCCCAGATCGATGCCGACTAAAAATTGCGCTGATTGCTTATTCACTGAAAACTTCTGAATCCGATTGTTATAAAAGACTTAGCCGATCATTGAACACCGTATGCCTTTTAGACGCAACCGGCGCGTTTCATTCGGAAAACGCCGCTCGCGTCAATAAGGCCTGCGTTTGCTGCCGAATTTGTGCGGCCACTCGCTGATCCAGACTCGATAACCAACGCTGGGGAATACCTCGCATGCCGTATTTCGCCCCGGCCAACATGCCGGCCAGGGCGCCGGTGGTATCGGCGTCCTCACCCTGGTTGACGACGCCGATCAAACAGGATTCGAAGTCACCGGTATTAAAGAAATGATGCAGCACCGTCTGCACGGTATCGACGATGTAGCCGGAGGCTTTGCCGGGATACGGGTTAAAGGCAAACTCGGGGAAATGTCCGGCCAGGCTTTCGGCTAGCGTTTCGCAAGCAGCATAGTCTTCGGCAACGATCAATCGTCCGGCCATGCGACCCAATGCCAAGGTCGCCGCGTCGGAAAGCGCGTTATGATGCGTGATGTGCGCTTGCTGCAAGCTCCAGGTCTCGAAGCGGTCCGGCCGGTTCAGCGTCGCCAGCACCACCGGCAAATTGCGCATACAGGCGCCGTTGCCGGCTTCGTCTTCCCGGGGCGGCCCCGATAAATCGCCGAGCTCGCGGTAACGCAATATGCCGCGTCTACAGGTGCTGCCGACATCGGCCGGCTCGCTTTCCAGCCAAGCAAGAAAGTGATCGGCAACCGCCTTTAGATTCCATTCCGAGTGATCGATGATCGCCTGGCCCAGCGCCAGCGACATTTGGGTATCGTCGGTGACTTGGCCGGCCTGCAGCCCCAGCCAGCCGCCGCCGATGATATCTTTGTGCAAGCCGTAGCGTTTTTGAATCCGTTTCGGCGACATGAACTCCACGGTCGCCCCCAGCGCGTCGCCGCAGGCAAATCCTAAATAGGCCCCCAAGGCCCGATTGAATAACTGTTCATCGCGCATTTCAACTCCCGATTAGCGCAGCACCTTGACCCGGTAATCGCCTCCGATCACCAGATACTCGGCCTCGCCATGTAGAGCATGGTGAGGCAGCAAATCGTTAAAAAACACCAACTTGACCATAGGCACCTCGACTTCCAGAATATAGGCGCCGAACTCGCCGGCAATATCGCATTTATCGGTGAAAGACACCAAATTATTAAATCGAATGACCTTATGGGTTTTGTCGCCCTCCAGAACGATGCAATGCTCCTCCAAGCCATTCACGCCGCGATAAAGCGTTTTATGCGTCGCCGCCGGCACCTGAAAGCGCTCGACCACCCACTGGCAATATTCGTAAAGCAAATCCAGCTGCATGTAGATGCAGTTGTTGTGATAGCGGCTGTTCATCTTTTCCTCGATGTAGGCGATCCAGCTCTTGTCCATAAAACTTTCGATTTGCTGCTTATGATAGTGCGGAAACAATCCGAAGCGGCTTTCGACCCAGCCTTTGAAGACGGCACCTTGGGCGTTGTTGGAATCCAGCCCCCAATCCTGAATCAAACGCAAATAGCTGTTTCGATAACGCCGCCGTCCCATCGCATCGTCGCGCAAACGCTGCTCGCTCTCGAAACCGAATACCACGCACATGTAATCCTGAAAAATCCGCCCGCATGCCTCTAATTGACGCTGCCCATTCAATTGATCGAACAAGCCGTGAGCCGACTCGCGCGTGCCCGCGATATGCAAGGGCTTGGGATTTTCGTTAAACAGATAATGGGCGATGCAGGCTGTGGCGACACCGATTAAATTGGTGCTGTGCCCGTAATTAGTATGGCCAGGCATGATAGGTATAGAGTTCGGGCGATGACATGGACGCAATCATCACACTAATCGGCCGTCAAAGCCAACTTAACTATAGCTCGGATAACCCGCGTAAGACGGAACGGGATAGCGGTTCCGCCGGAGGTTTAAGCTGCTGATTATTAGCGGATCGCCTAACGGCATCCGCCCTACCCAAAAATCTCCTCATCCATCAAGTAACAGCCTGGGTCCTCGGCCCAGAAATCGCCGGTCAATTGTTGCGCGCGTACTCGGGTATTGCCGTTGCAAATGCTTTGATAATGGCAGAGAGCGCAGCGGCCTTTCAGAGGCCTAGGCGAAGCTTTTAAGCCTGCCATTAAGGGATCGGAAACATCCCGCCAGATTTCGGAAAAAGGTCTTTGCCGGACATTGCCCAGATTGTAATGCCACCAAAACGTGTCCGGGTGCACGTTCCCCAGATTGTCGATATTGGCCACATTGACGCCGGAGGCGTTACCGCCCCATTGTTGTAATTTAGCCTGCATGTGCTCGGCGCGGTCAGGGAAGCGACGCCTGACCCAATGCAGAAAATACACCGCGTCGGCATCGTTGTTGCCGGTGACGACTTCTCTATGCAAACCTTGCCGTTCCCAAGCCAGGCATTTGTCGAACAAGCTGTCCATAACCTTGCGGGTCAGCTGAAACTCGGCGTCATCCTTGCGGTTCTTGTTGCCGCGCCCGCCATAATTCAAATGCGACAAATAGAATTTGTCTATGTCCTCGTCGTCCATCAACTGCAACAAGGCATCGAAGTCGTGGGCATTGTCCCGGGTCAGGGTAAAACGAATGCCGGCCTTGATACCATGCTCGCGGCATAAACGTATGCCGGCCAACGAAGCGTCAAACGAGCCTTGCTTCCGCCTGAATTTGTCGTGGGCCTCGCGCATGCCGTCCAGACTGACGCCGATGTACTGATAGCCAATCGCGGCGATTTGCTCGATATTCGATGCATCGATTAACGTGCCGTTGCTGGATAGGGCCACGTAAAAACCCATATCGCGAGCTCGTTGCGAAATCGGAAATATATCCGGATGCAACAAGGGTTCGCCGCCGGACAAAATCAGTACGGGCACGCCAAACCCTTTCAGATCGTCCATCACACTATAAATTTCCGGCGTGCTCAGCTCGCCCGGAAAATCGATATCCGCGGACGTCGTGTAACAGTGCTTGCAGGTCAAATTGCAGCGCCGGATCAAATTCCAGATCACCACGGGACCGGACGGTTTACGCGGCGGTTTTACCGGCGTGGGCTGCAGCAATTCGCGCATGTATTGACTGAGTCTGAACATGTTAACCCACGATCCTCAAGCCGGTTTTTTTCAGGATTTTAGTGCTGTACAGCACCTCATGCCGGCTACAGTCCTTGCCCAATAAATCGGCGATGACGGCGATCTGCCGCTCGGCGTCCGGTTCGGTTTTCGCGTGTATCATCGCGAACAGATTGTACGGCCAGTCCGGCAGATGGCGCGGGCGCTGGTAACAATGGCTGACGAAGGACAATTCCGCTACCCTTTGGCCCAAGGCATCGACACATTGATCGTCCACATCCCAAACGCTCATGCCGTTGTAGCGATAACCCAACTTGTAGTGATTCGGCACGGCGGCGATGCGGCGGATCACGCCGTGTTCTTGCATTCTAGCCATACGCTGCATGACGTCTTCCGCGCTCAGGCCGAGCTGGTCGGCGACGGCTTGATACGGCTCGGCAAGCAAAGGTAGGCCTAGCTGAGTTGCCTGAATGATTCGTCTATCAATGGCATCGAGCTGCATTAGGCCTCCAATTGCAGGCCGACGAAATATTCTTTGATTTTCGGCATGTTATGCACCTTTAAACCGGTTTGATTTTCGATGGCGGCTATGACGGCTTGCACCTGTTCCGGTCGTTCGGTCGCCAGCACGAACCACATATTCAACACATGGCTGCGCGCGTAATTATGCGCGACCTCGGGGAAGGCATTGACGATGCCGGCCACTTCGTCGAAACGCGCGTCCGGCACTTTCATAGCCGCCAATGTCAGCGCGCCGCCCATTTGTTCGGCGTGATACATCGGTCCGAAGCGGGACAGTACGCCGTCCGATAACAAGCGTTTCAAACGACGCAATAAATCGGCTTCCGCAATACCTAATTGCTCGGCGACCCGGCGATAGGGCGACCGGCAAATGGGAAAGCCGCGCTGCAAGTGATTGACGATGGCTTTGTCGATGTCATCCATAGGCCGGCGTCGTCTCCGCGGCCATCACTTCCTTTGATGTCTGCGTTTTGTCTCGCAATGCATACAAGGCGCCGCGTTGCTTAAAACAGCGTCCGCTAAACAGCACTTCGTGGCGATAATCGTCCAGGCCGCATGCGCGTTGGAGCGCGGCCCATTCTCGCAAAACCGCGTTTTTATCCTTGCCATGTATCATGCAATAAAGATTGTAGGGCCAGACATCGTCCTGGCGCGGCCGCAAATAGCAGAGGTTGACGCTGGCCTGCCGGCTGAGCAATTTGCCGATTTCCGCGACCTGCCGGTCCGGCACATCCATCACGACCATGGCATTGGCGGTATAACCCAATTGCCGGTGCTTGACCACCACGCACCAGCGCCGAATCAAGCCCCGATCCTTCAAACGGCGCAAACGCCGTATCACTTCATCTTCGCCGATACTCAATTGCTCGGCGACAGCGGCGTACGGGCGGGCCACCAGCGGCAGTCCTGCCTGCACGGCGGCTATCAGCTGAAAATCCAGTACGTCAATCATGTAAGTTCAGTTCGAAACCGAGGTTGATGAAATAATCCGCCAGCATCGGTAAAACCATGGCCGAACAACCCGTTTTGGCTTCGATATCGGCGACCACCGCACCGAGTTGGCTCGCATCGTCCGCGATCAACACAAACCACAGATTGAAGCGATTGTCCCGCTCATAATTATGATTGACTTCCGGATAGGCGCTGACAACGTCGGCAACGCGAAGCAGATCGGCTTCCGGCACGGCCATCGCGACCAGCGCGCTGCTGCCGATGCTGTTCGGCGCGATGACCGGCCCTATGCGGCTAATCATTTCCCGTTCGGACAAAGCCTGAAATGCCTGCAACACCTCGTCTTCCGTGACGCCGAGCCGCTCGGCGATATCGCGATACGGCCTCGGACTCAGCGGAAAGTCCTGCTGGTAGTCGTTTAACAGTTGTTTGTGCAGGGGCGCCAGCATCACAGACCCAATTGATTCGCGCGGTTGCTGAAGAAAATACCGCTGGGCTTTTGCGCCGGCAAACGGGCCGTTTCGGCGAAGGTTTCGGTGTCGTAGACCATCACCCTGTCTTCGTCGCGCACGGCCAGCCAGACGGCTTCGCCTCGCGGCGTGAATTCCATGTGCATGACGCCCTTGCCCGGTTGCAGCGTTTTGACGACATTGAAATCTTTGACGTCTATGACCTGTACCGTACCGTTATCCGGAAAAGCGAAATTGATCCAAACCTGGCGACCATCCGGTCGGGACATCACGAACACCGGCTGGCCGGCCACCGGAATGCGGTTAAACAGCGACCAATTGCGTTTATCGATGACCAGTACTTCATGCCGTCCTACCGCCGGCACCAATAGCCAATCGCCGGCCACGGTCCAGCCTTCCAAATGCGGCATTTTGTAGACCGGCATTTGTTCGTCGTCTTTGCCGTAGTCTTGCAAAATAGGTTTGACACCCTGCTCCGGCTGCCATAAGTCCAGCAAGGCCAAGCCTTTTTCGCCGAACAAGCCCGCCGCGTAAAAATGGCCATCCGGCGTCAACAGCGCATCGTAAGGCTGCTTGCCGATGTCTTTGAATTTTTGTACTTGCGGCCGGCGCGGATCGTGGGCATCGATCAGCCAGATTTCGTTGGCGTCGAATAAGCTGCAAACGAAGCGCTGCCCCGGCGCATCGACCAAGCCGACCACTTTGGAAAGCTGATGATCTTCGCCGTAAACGGCCGGAATCTCGGCCAGTTGTTCCAGCGTATCGGCGTCGAACAGCTTAACCCCGCCCGGTTGGTAATTGGATACCGCGATGACCTTGCCGTCCTGAGAAATCGCCCCGCCTATGCTGTTGCCGGCCTGCACGATGCGTTTCTCGACTTTGTCCTGCAATAAGTCGATCTTGCTTAAGCCGCCGTCGCGCCCGAATACATAGGCATAACGCTGGTCGCGGGAAAACACGACCGAGGCATGCGACAAGTCGCCCAAGCCTTCGATACGACTCAACATCGCCGGACGACTGGTGTTGACGATCTGAACGCTCCCGGTCTCGCGCTCGATCGCGACGCCGAGGTCACCTGTGGCGCGTAGGTCGGCATGAACAACACCGCTCAAAATCAACGCAATGGCAAAAAAAATGTTGCGAAAAATCCGGTTCATATTAATGTCCGCACCATTGATCTTCACACGGCCGCCCATCACCGTCGCCATCCGTTACACTACCTGGGCAGTTATTCAGATAAAACATCGCTTCCTCGCATGAGGTCATTTGTGTACAGCGGGTTTTTCCTTCGCATTTGAACGAACTCTCGACGGCAAGGGTATCAAACTCGTCCACCTCTGAGCTTGGCGTTGAAAGGTCTACAAAAAAGCGGCGTTTCTGGATCTGATCGACTCCGAATAAAACAGCTATCACCATCACAACAACTCCGAAACCAAAACCGGCACGACCGCTTCCACGCCTCGGCTTAAATTGTCGAGAGCGACCAGCCTCGGTTCGCAACGGTTTGTTTTGCCTATCATACGGATTGTTTTTACCAAGGCTGCGTTCGGCAAACACGCTTTTCACGCCCTCGATGCTGACATCGGCTGCCTTTCTTCTCCCTTTTTCGTCGGACACGACGTTGAACAATAGCGTATCGCCCACGACAGGTCGGCGTGTCGTTCCTTGCAAGGTTGAAATATGAAAAAAGACCTGTTCCGCACTATTCTGCGGCTCTATAAAACCGAAACCCTTTTCATCATCCCATTTTATTAATTTTCCTTTTTGCATCGATATCCGCACTGTCTGTTTAGATTTATGCCCATCTGCCGCGACGCCAGCGACTCGGCCACTACCGGCCTTCCCTCAATTTTTTCACCAGCCAGCTTGTTTCATCCACCGTCAGAAAGTTTTTCCACGGCGGCATCGCCGTCCCCGGCCGGCCGTCTTGTATCGCATCGATCAACCATGCGTCGCTTTTTCCGGACAAGGCATCGGGCATTAACGATGGTCCCAGGCCTCCTTTCGGAGGCAGGCCATGGCAGGAACCGCAATCGTGCTTTAGCAGATTGATTAATTCCTGCTGCCGTTGCGTACCGGGCTCGTCCGCAACGGCGGCAAAAGACAGCAGGCTAAACAGCCATAACACACGCATCAATCAAGGTTTAACGCTGCCGTAATAATGAACGATATCGTCGATATCTTTATCGGTCAAAGACCCGGCTATCGCGTTCATGATTTCGGACACCCGAGTCTTGTCGCGATACTGCTTGATCGCCTTTTTCAAGTATTCCGGGTCGCGCCCGCCCAATGGCGGAAACGGCGCATCTGCGCTGGGCATGCGGATACCGTGGCATTGGGAACAAACCGCCGCCGCTTTCGATTGACCGACGTACAGACTAGCCGCCTGTGCGGAACCAATACCCGTCAGGCCGGCCAGCATCAACATAGCAAGCTTTATTTTCATTGGTTTTGCTCCATTTCATCCGGAGACAAACCGCGGGTCATGTATTTGACCCGTCCTCTGGAAAAGATGCCGGCCGGACTCTCCATAGGCACGCTAGCGACTTTTTCCAGTGTGTTGGAATCGTAAACCACCACCTCGTCGCCGTTATAGCCGGCACTGATGTACAGGAACTTGCCGTCGGCGCTATATTCCGGGAAATAGGCGTGGCCGCCGACGTCCAGGGTTTTAGCCACTTCCAGCGTTTTCTTGTCGATCAACTGCACGGTGCGGGCGCGTCTGTCCTTGCTGATGATGTCGACCGCGACATAAGGCGCGTTGGCGTGAGCCGCCGGCGATTCGGTGCCGCCGGAAACCGGCACTTGCTTGACCACTTCCATTTTGTCCAAGTCCCAAACGCTGACCACCATCTTGTCGCAATCGCCGAAGTTGGTGCCGAAGCCCAAGGTACGGCCGTCAACCACGACCGCCGCGCCGCCGCCGACATGAGGCACGCAGCCGGCCGGCAATTGCTTGATCAATTTGCGTTCTTCCAAATCGATCGCCGCGACGATACTGTCGTCATAGGAAGCCACCATCAGCTTCTTGCCGCCGTGGGTCAGGAAAGCGTCGTGCAAATGGCGGCCGACTTTCTCGATTTTGGTAACCGGAAAACCGTCTTTTTTATAATCGACGATCCAGACTTGACCGGCATTTTCCAGCGCGATCGCGAAAATATCGGCATAAGGCGTGCCGATGATCATGCCGGAATCGGAACTGACCATTTTGCCGTCGGGATCGACGCCTTCCAGTTCGAAGGTTTTCAAGGGTTCCAATGTATCGGCATCCAAGATCACGGCGTTGTGCGGCACGAAGGAACCGGCCATGATGTATTTGCCGTCGCGGGAAACGCCCATGCCGGGACCGTTGTAACCGGTTTTGATGCTACGGGTCGCTTGCATCGAATACAGGTCGACCTTGAAGATTTCGGCGGTATCGGTTTTGACATAGGCCCAACGCGGGTTGGCCGGATTGAAATCGATGATATGCGCGGCTGTTCCGGTCGGAACTTCACCAATTTTTTGATGGGTCACGCTGTTGATGAAGATGGCTTTGGAACCCTCGCCGCGTCCGTATTTGCCGCGGGCCGCCACGCCGATTAGATTGTCGATATTATCGATTTGGTAAGTTGGTTTATCCGGTAGCGTGCTTTCGTCCTTGACATAAACCTTAAGCGACTTTTTCATATCGTCCAGGGTCCAGGCCGGATTCGGTTGCTTCGGGGTAGCTTGCAAATGCTTGATGACCCCACGGATCTCATCGTCACTGAGCTTGCCGTAGAAAGGCGGCATCAAGGTATCGAAGCTGCCGGCCATGACAATGGTGCGCAGTGCGGTAGGACTGCGCCCTTTTAATGTGTCGGCATTCAAAGCCGGAGCCAAATATCCCCCAAGATCGGCACCGTGACAGCTCGCACAGTTGTTCATGTAAATGTCATGAGGACTGCCGGATTTTGCCGTTGCCAGCCCGGATGACAGCAGCATCGCGATAGAACTCGTCAGTAGGGATAGATTCAGTCGTCTTTTAGTTATAGTTTTCATAGAGCATTCCTGTCATCCGTCGGTAAAAAAAGAGTCAACCGAAAATATTAAACCATAAACGCCATGCGATCTCGCCAATGGCATGCTGTCATGGAAAAATTCCTCGTCGACTCGTGGCTGAATGTTATAAAATTTCGAATCGCTATTAAATACTCAAACCAGACTATTGTCAACCTTAGACTCGATGGTAAAATAACTCCCATGGCACAGACCGACATTTACGAACTCATTGAATGCATGACCTCGCTGATACGCTCGGAAGAGCGTAAAAAATGCACCGAGCTAGGTCTGCAACCCGTGCACTTTCAAGTGCTTAACTATCTGTCGCGCGCCAATAAATTCAGCAACACCCCGGCGGCCGTTGCCAATTATTTGGGCATGACGCGGGGGACCGTATCGCAATCGTTGATCATCTTGGAGAAAAAAGGCTATATCGAAAAAACGCCGGATGCCAACGACAAGCGCGTCGTTCATCTGAGATTGCTGGCGGAAGGCGCTGCGATTTTAAAACAAGCCAGACCGTCCGACCTGTTCGATAGCGCAACCGATATTCTAAAAACCACCGATCCGATGTCGCCGGACGTCAATGTCTTCCAGCAAGCCCTGACCGCATTGCAAAAAGCCAACGAATCTCAGTCCTTCGGCGTTTGCAAAACCTGTCGCAACTTTAGCGAAAGAGACGGCGATTTTTTCTGCGAGCTCACCCAGCAAAAACTAACGACCGAAGACAGCGAGCAAATTTGCCAAGAACACGCGCCTCGTTAAACACAAGCGGTTTGTGCAACACCGGACCGACTCTCAATAAACAGGTGTAATGCGTACGATTTAAGCTACGCTAAATGAATTTCGGTAATCGACGCAAGCAACACCATGAAAACCAATTTCCGCATCGCTTTAACCGCCGGCGAACCGGCCGGCATCGGTCCCGATCTATGCGTGCAACTGGCCCAGGAACACAATAGCTTCGAACTCGTGGTAATCGCCGACCCGGCTTTACTCGAAGAACGGGCAAAACAACTAGGCCTGCCGCTGACCCTGCACTATTTCGATATCGATACCTGGCAAAAAGCGCTACCCTGCGGTCATATGACGGTATTACCGATCAACCCGGCCAAATCCGCGATAAGCGGACACCTGGACGCCGGCAACAGCCCTTACGTATTGGAAACCATACGTCAAGCCGCGCTAGGCTGCATGAACGGGACCTTCGCAGCCATGGTGACAGCTCCGGTACACAAGGGCATCATCAATGACAGCGGGTTGGCTTTCAGCGGCCATACCGAATTCATCGCGGAGATTACCGGCGGCACCCCGGTAATGATGCTGGCAACGCCCGGCTTGCGCGTCGCGTTGGCCACCACGCATTTGCCGTTACGCCAAGTCAGCGAAGCCATCACGGCGGAAACCTTGATCGGTGTGATTCGAGTGTTGAACAAGGATTTACGCGAACGCTTCGGCATAGCCAAACCCAATATATTGGTATGCGGCTTAAACCCGCACGCCGGCGAAGGCGGACATCTAGGCCTGGAAGAAATGGAAGTCATAGAACCGGCGCTGGAACGCCTGCGCTGCGAAGGCATACATTTATACGGCCCGCTGCCGGCCGACACCCTATTCACGCCCAAATATTTGGATTATGCCGACGCCGTGCTGGCGATGTACCATGACCAAGGCCTGCCGGTATTGAAATACAAAGGCTTCGGCCACGCGGTCAACGTCACCCTCGGCCTGCCCATCATCCGAACCTCGGTCGACCATGGCACGGCCGTGGAATTGGCCGGCACCGGCAAAGCCAACCTAGGCAGTTTGCGCTACGCGCTGCAAACCGCGCTCGATATGCTCCAGTTAAACCAACACGATACATGACTCATCAAGCCCGCAAACGCTTCGGCCAAAATTTTCTGCAAGATCACCGCGTCATCAGCGATATCCTGGACTACGCCCACCCTGTGGCCGGCGAGCATTGGGTGGAAATCGGACCGGGTCTGGGCGCGCTAACCGAGCCGCTACTGCAAACCGGCGTCAAGTTGGACGTCGTGGAGCTGGACCGAGACTTGGTCGCGCGATTGCATAGGCAATTCGGCGATCGCGCCAATCTCCGGATTCACAGCGCCGATGCCTTGGCTTTCGATTTTTCGGCGCTGGCGGCGCCAAGCGGAAAATTGCGCATCATCGGCAACCTGCCGTACAACATATCCACGCCGCTGATGTTCCATCTACTCGAAACCACCCGCTGTATCGAGGACATGATATTCATGCTGCAAAAAGAAGTGGTGAACCGGATATGCGCGGAACCGGGCAGCAAAAAATACGGCCGCCTCAGCGTCATGATGCAATATTTCTGCGAAACCGAATGGCTGTTCGATGTACCGCCGGAGAGTTTCAATCCGGCCCCGCAAGTCATGTCGGCCATCGTGCGCTTGGTGCCACACCAAAAGCCGCCGGTCGAAATCGGGGATTTTGTGCATTTCAGCCGGCTGGTCACCCAGGCATTCTCGCAACGCCGCAAAACCCTGCGTAATTCGCTGAAAAACTTTATCGCCGAAGACGCAATCCTGGCATTGGGCATTGACGCTAATTTACGCGCCGAGTCGGTTTCGCTGGAGGAATTTGCGTTGATTAGTCGACATAGTCAGCCTTAGAGACCAATCTACGAGCAATTGCCGTAGCCCAATTTAAAGGATTTCGATTATTGGGTGTCGCTATCGCGACGGGTTATTTAAAGTCGGTTCCCGCACCGACAGGCGGGATACTTTTCTTTGCTTGTCCAAAGAAAAGTATCCAAAAGAAACGACACCCGGATACCGCGTATTTCCTGCGCTCCGAAGGCTTTGAACGGGGTTTCCCGAAGGGGCATCCCAGCCCCTACGGAAAACGCGATGCATCCCTGCATCGCCCCTAACGGGCTGATCCGCCCAAACCCTCCAGTGCTCGGCGCGGCATAACGGGAATAAAACCATCCCACAATTTGGCATAAAATCAACATGGAAGGTACCGATCCGAAATGCAGGATTCGGTCAAATCCCGTTACCCCGACCAAACCATACGTTAAAATACAATCATTTCCTTAATGTACTTCTGCTTAGATGCATTATCACCCGCAAAGGTAAAAATATAATCCTCAAACCATTGGTGCTTAGAAAATGCACCTTCATCAAGACTGATGTCTTCTATATCTCGATCGTATATGTTTTTTGCCATTACATATACAGAATCAAAATTTTGATCGTCTATAATATGAAGAAAATTAACCTTATTATGACTTACAAACAAGTCTTTGCCTAAAATAGCTGGCAAAGAAGTACTTGATGAATACATTTCTATTATATTTGAATCAATTACTATTCTCGGATATATAGCAATTTTATTTTCTATCTCATAGGCTCTAGCGACAGCATGACTGTAAGTTAGCCTGCCAGAGTGAAAATGTTTAGAGTAAGAAACCCCACCTCTAATAAAAAGCCCCTTATCTAAAAACGCTAAAAATACTCTTTTTATTAAAATTAAAAACTCTAAAAAATCATTGTGATTATCACATGAAAGAATTATTGTATCTGAAATAGCTTGTACACCGAATCTTTCGGGGCTAACTACATCAAAAACAGATAGAGCTCCCTCAAGATCATCTTTCAGTTTAAATTGCCCCATTTTTTTATCGCTCTCTAGTCGAGAACGGTAAGCCAAGACATCAATTAGCGCAACGTAAGAATACATTGGAGTCATAATAAGGAGTTAGCTATTTTTTCAATTTCACTTCTATATTCCGCCATTTTTTCCACCCAAGGCTCCCATACTGAACCATAGTACATTCTTCCATCGCTCGATGCTTCCTTAGTATGGTCCTGCTGTATATCAAATATAGCCCGCCCAAAGAGCTGAGCTATTGGAGCAAGAACTGCAACATCTTGTATTGATGCAGTAAAAGGATTTTTGGGATCAAACCCCGCCTTAAGATTTAGGCCATTCGTGTTTATTAATGAGTTTTCAATCTCCGTCTTAATTTTATTTTGCCATTTAATATAGGATTTCTTTATTTTTGAGCCCGCGTGAACTTTAAAATTTTGCAACACAGTCCCTGCAAGTTTCGGCCTCCCATCAAACGGATCTATTCCAAACGGAATCAAAGATTCTTTTATTATTTCATGGCGATTAACCCACTCTTTTATAATACTTCCCAATAGCTTAACTGCCTGATAGCAAAATCGATCCGGGACCAAAGGAATTATAATTTCATCACAACTCAGAATTACAGTTCTATTGATTGCTCCTGTACTAGGCCCTACATCACACAATATATAATCAAAACCACGTGCCTCGGCAAGCGCTCTAAGCAAATTATTAAATACTACATAGGTATTTTTCTCATGTATATTTTCTGTTATCGCCTGATTCCATGCAGTGCCTAGATATGTTTCCGCACGCGAAAACTCTATATCGCCTCTAAACAGGAATAGTCTGTTGTACAAAGAATGCTCAACAAGAACAACATCATCTTGTTTTATAAAAGCTTGCTTTCCTTGAAACCTGGGAAGCAATGCCTGATAAATCGACGACCCTGGCAACTCTTTTTCCGGATCATCCACATCATCAAGTGCGGCAAAAAACATTTCAGTTACATTGCACTGTGGATCACAATCCACTATCAACACCCTATGGTTTTTAGACAGATGAACAGCCAAATTAAATAAAGTTGTAGTTTTAGAAACTCCCCCTTTATTATTGTATAGAGCGATTACCTTAGCCATATAATATTTGTTTCATTGTAAACATTTAAAAACAACCCGAGTAAGACGGATCCCGATATACATCAATATTATACGATTTCAAATTTCGCGGCGGAGCTTTCTCCCGTTATGCCGCGCCGAGCACCGGAGGGTTTGTGCGGATCAGCCCTTTAGGGGCGATGCACGGATGCATCGCGTTTTCCGCAGGGGCTTGGAGGCCCCTTCGGGAAACCCCGCGCAAACCCGAGGAGCGCAGGATCAACGCGGCATCCGGGTTGCCTTTTCTTTGGATACTTTCTTTTGGCAACGCAAAAGAAAGTATCGCGGCAGTCGGTCCGCGAACCGACATCAAATCACCCGTCGCGATAGCGACACCTTAAAACAAAAAGCCCACCACCAAAAACCAACATTTAACGGCATTACTATAAGGTTTACGCTAAAATAACCGGTTTTTTAACGGCTTTCGCGGACATACCCTCGCGGATACCAAACTATTAATTTAGACGGCAAAAAGCCGCATCGATGCTCCGGAGTTAATGACTATGCGTATCATCCTGTTAGGTAGCCCTGGTTCGGGCAAGGGCACACAAGCCCAGTTCATCACCGAAAAGTATGCGATCCCGCAAATTTCCACCGGTGACATGCTGCGCGCAGCCGTTCGCGAAGGTACTCCGTTGGGAGTCGAAGCCAAGAAAGTCATGGATGCCGGCGGCTTGGTTTCCGACGACATCATCTTAGGCCTGATCAAGGAACGCATCGCCCAAGGCGATTGCAAAAACGGCTTTTTGCTGGACGGCTTTCCTCGCACCATCGCGCAAGCGGAAGGCTTGGAAAAAATGGGCGTCGAACTGGATCATGTGATCGAAATCGCGGTCGACGATAAAGAAATCATCAAACGCATGAGCGGACGCCGCGTGCACCCGGCATCCGGGCGCAGTTATCACCTCGTGTTCAACCCGCCGAAACAAGAAGGCCTGGACGATGTCACAGGTGAGGCTTTGATTCAACGTGACGACGACAAAGAAGAAACCGTACGCAAACGCCTGAACGTTTACCACGAACAGACCAAACCGCTGGTCGGCTATTATTCGGCCCCCGGTAAAAAGTCCAAGTTCACTTCCATAGAAGGTGTCGGTTCGGTTAGCGAAATCACCGCAAAAGTCTTCGCCGCGTTGAACTAATCCCCGCATTAACTTTATCAATAGGATTCCCGCAATGGCAGGTAAAACTTTATACGACAAACTTTGGGACGACCACGTCGTCCATACCGAAGACGACGGCTCTTGCCTGATTTATATCGATCGGCAATTGTTGCACGAAGTCACTTCGCCGCAAGCCTTCGAAGGCCTGCGCATATCCGGCCGCAAGCCTTGGCGCGTGACGCGCAATCTGGCGGTGGCCGACCATAATATACCGACCACCGACCGCGCCAGCGGCATTGCCGACCCGGTTTCACGTCTGCAAGTCGAAACCTTGGAAAACAACTGCAAGGAATTCGGCATCACCGAATTCGACATGAGCGATATCCGCCAAGGTATCGTGCACGTGGTCGGCCCGGAACAAGGCGCGACCTTGCCCGGCATGACCGTGGTTTGCGGCGATTCGCACACCTCGACTCACGGCGCATCGGCGGCACTGGCCTTCGGCATCGGCACATCCGAAGTCGAACATGCATTGGCGACGCAGTGCTTGGTGCAGAAAAAAGCCAAAAACATGCTGATCAAGGTCAACGGCAAAACCGGTCCCGGCGTCACAGCCAAAGATATCGTTTTGGCCGTCATCGGCAAAATCGGCACCGCCGGCGGCACCGGTTATACGATTGAATTCGGCGGCGAAGCGATTCGTGCGCTGTCGATGGAGGGCCGCATGACCATTTGCAACATGGCGATCGAAGCCGGCGCCCGCGCCGGCCTGATCGCCTGCGACGAAAAAACCATCGAATTTTACCGTGACCGACCTTATGCGCCTAAAGGCGACGATTGGAACATGGCCGTACGCTATTGGGAAAGATTGCATTCCGACGCCGACGCAAAATTCGACAAAGTCATCGAATTCGACGCCGCCGCAATCAAACCGCAAGTCAGCTGGGGCACATCGCCCGAGATGGTATTACCGGTCGACGCCAGCATCCCCGATCCGGCCCAAGAAACCGATCCGGTCAAACGCCAAAGCATAACCCGTGCGTTGCAATACATGGGCCTGACAGCCGGCCAGAAAATCACCGACATCCATCTGGACAAAGTCTTCATCGGCTCTTGCACCAACTCGCGCATCGAAGACTTGCGCGCGGCGGCGGCGGCGATCAAAGGCCGCAAAAAAGCCGACTCGGTCAAACAAGTATTGATCGTTCCGGGTTCAGGCTTGATCAAACAACAAGCCGAAGCCGAAGGTTTGGACAAAGTCTTTACCGAAGCCGGCTTCGAATGGCGCGAACCCGGTTGCTCGATGTGCCTGGCGATGAATGCCGACCGCCTGGAAGCCGGCGAACACTGCGCATCCACCTCGAACCGCAATTTCGAAGGCCGCCAGGGTTACGGCGGACGCACTCACTTGGTCAGCCCCGCGATGGCGGCAGCCGCCGCGATTGCCGGCCACTTTGTCAATATCGCAGAAGAAGGAGCATAAAAATGACAAAAATACAGGATAGGATTTTTGCACTGCCAACGGCAGCCCGCCAGGGTGCCGCATGTAGATTCGGCATGACAAAATTGCAGGACAGCAATTTTGCACTGCCAACGGCAGCCCGTCAGGGTGCCGCACAAGGAGGTGCGGCATGAGAGCTTTTACTACTTTGACCGCTCTGGTTGCACCGTTGGACAGAGCCAATATCGACACCGACGCGATCATCCCGAAACAGTTCTTGAAATCGATACGCCGCGCCGGTTTCGGTCCGTATTTGTTCGACGAATGGCGCTATCTGGACCACGGCGAGCCGGACATGGATTGCAGCAACCGCCCCTTGAACAAGGACTTCGTGCTGAACCAGCCGCAATACCAAGGCGCGCAAATCCTTCTGACCCGGGAAAACTTCGGCTGCGGCTCCTCGCGCGAACATGCGCCTTGGGCACTGGAAGATTACGGTTTCAGAGCCATCATCGCGCCTAGCTTTGCCGACATTTTTTTCAACAACTGCTTCAAAAACGGCATCCTGCCTATCGTGTTGCCGGCGGAAACCGTCGACGCCTTATTTAAAGAGTTAAGCGACGGCTATCAACTGACTATCGATTTGGCCGCGCAAACCATCACGACGCCGAGCGGCCATATCATTCCGTTCGACGTAGACGAAAACCGCCGCCACCGATTGCTGAACGGCTTGGACGATATCGGCCTGACCCTGCAGCACGCCGACAAGATCAAAGCCTACGAAGCCGAACGGGCCAAGCGCGCGCCGTGGCTGTTCAAAGAAGCTTGAGGCCCGGTTTAGCGTAAACACAATGGCTAGAAAGATTGCTGTTTTGCCTGGCGACGGTTTCGGCCCCGAGACCGGCGCCGAAGCCATTAAGGTATTGAGGTTCCTGAATACCGATCGGGTTTGGACTTGATATTCGGGAATGCCTTGGTTAACGGCCTTCCTGCCGCCTGCGATGCCGCCCGATCGGCATGCTGACCTCGGCCTCGCCGGATGCAAACGGCAAAGGCATGTACGAACCGATGGCTGCCGGCATTGCGGGCATGGGCATCGCCTATCCGCTGACGCGGCCATACGTCAGTAGCGATGATGCTTACGCTGCACATTTAAGCTATGCCGCCGAGCGCAGTGAATGTCGCATTAGATGCAACAATCCGGACGGCAGACGTCTATTCGGAAGGCATGACGAAAGTCGGCACTTCAGAAATGAGGGATGCAGTCGTTAACGCCCTTTAAGGAGTTTAATTATGTCGAAAACATACGATGTCGCTGTTGTCGGAGCCACCGGCGCAGTAGGCGAAACCATGATTTCCATTTTGGAAGAACGCAACTTTCCGGTTGGTACGCTTTACGCCTTAGCCAGCGAGCGTTCGGCGGGAAAGCGCATTCCATTTAAAGGCGGCTCTCTGATTGTGGAAGACTTGGCGACCTTCGATTTCTCGAAAGTGCAAATCGGCCTATTTTCGCCAGGCGCTTCGGTTTCGGCCGAATATGCGCCCAAAGCCGCCGCAGCCGGCTGCGTGGTTATCGACAACACCTCGCAGTTCCGCTATGACGGCGACATTCCGTTGGTCGTACCCGAAGTCAACCCGGAAAAAGTCGCCGACTATAAAAATCGCGGCATTATCGCCAATCCGAACTGCTCTACCATCCAGATGCTGGTTGCATTGAAGCCGATTTACGACGCTGTCGGTATCAGCCGCATCAACGTCGCAACTTACCAGGCCGTTTCCGGTACCGGCAAGGAAGCGATTGAAGAACTGGCAACGCAAACCGCCAATCTATTGAACGCGAAACCCATCACTCCAAGCGTGTACCCCAAACAAATCGCTTTCAACTGTCTGCCGCAAATCGATGTATTCATGGATAACGGCTACACCAAGGAAGAAATGAAGATGGTCTGGGAAACCCGCAAGATCATGGGCGACGACTCGATACAAGTGAACCCGACCGCGGTGCGCGTCCCGGTGTTTTTCGGCCATTCCGAAGCGGTGCATATCGAAACCAAACAAAAGATTTCCGTCGAAAAAGTACGCGAGCTTTTGGGCTCGGCATCGGGCGTCACCGTGCTCGACGAGCGCGTCAACGGCGGCTATCCGACCGCAGTGACCGAATCGTCCGGTCACGATAATGTCTACGTCGGCCGTATTCGCGAGGATATTTCTCATCCAAACGGAATCGATTTGTGGGTAGTCGGCGACAATGTCCGAAAAGGTGCGGCACTTAACAGTGTGCAGATAGCGGAGGTGCTGGTAAAAAATTACATCTAGACTAAGATTAGCAAGCGACTTTAATACGTCTATCCGAAAGTGCCGAGGTAATCCCAGTGAAGGAAAAGAGTGTGAAACATTTGACTAAAACGTTAGCGGTTGTATCGTTGTTCGCGCCGATAACAGCACAGGCCTTAGGGATAGGCGATATTGAGTTACATTCTGCGCTAAATCAACAGCTTAATGCCGAAATCCGCCTGCACCTGGCACCCGGCGAAAATCCAGCCGACATCAACGTTAAACTGGCGTCTCCGGAAAAATTTGACAAAGCGGGCGTACCTTGGAATTATTTTTTATCGAAAATTAAATTCAAACCCGTCATTCAGCCGGACGGTTCTATCATTATCAAAGTAACTTCGCGTGAGATTCTATCCGAGCCGTTTTTGGACTTTCTATTGGAAATTTCCTGGCCGCAAGGCAGTCAATTTCGCGAATACACCGTCTTGTTGGATCCGCCGGAAGGCTACCGGCCACCTGTTATTCCCAGCGTAACCGGTACGCCGTACCAAGTCGAACCGCTTGAAGACTATCGAATACCGGAACCGAGACCGCGTACCCCAAGACGAAAAGCCAGCCGATCGACAGTCGCATCGAATATCACTCCGCAAACGCCTATCAGCGGTGAATATGGCCCAACTAAAAATGCCGATACCTTATGGCGGATCGCCGAACAGCTAGGCGCCGAACGCGGCGTTCCGACAAATAGCATGATGATGGCCTTATTCAGGGCCAACCCGGAAGCTTTTATTCGTGGCGACATCAACACCATGAAAGTCGACGTCGTTCTGAAAATTCCTGAAACCGAAGCGATACTCCAAACAGGCAAAGCCACTGGTCCGACACAAACTGCTCGTAAAGAAAAACAAGCGCCTCCCAAAACGGATACGGCGGCGGCAAGTAAAGCGCTTGAACTTGTGGCGCCGACCGACGCGAAAATCCCGGAAACGGCTCAGTTCGACGAACAACCAAAACCAGGCTCTGAAAGCGGAGAACACGGAAAATCCGTAGCCGGAGATGAAGAAATGGCACCCGGCGGCGATAAATCGCTTGAATTACAGAGCCGGATCGACCGCCTCGAACAACAAATAAATATGATGCAACAAATGCTGGCTTTAAAAGACCAGCAGCTTGCAGCGTTACAAAATAAGGATGCCGAAGCGGCTCAACAAGTAGCGGAAACGGCTAAAAACCTGCAAACCACTCAGCCGGTTGCACCGGAAGTCAAGACCTCCGAACCCACAGCCGAGACTCAAGTCCCCGAACAAACTGCAACGCCTACCCTTCCAAAACCGGAAGCAAAGCCGGCAGTTCCTCTCCCACCCTCGCCGGTGGAAGAAGGCGGTGATTTCTTCTCGTCAACGGCTTATTATGTGACATTAGGAGGGCTCGGCGGAGGCATACTGGCCTTGCTTGCTTGGTTGCTGTGGCGCAAACAACAGACCGAAAAACAAATTGATGCCGAAAGCATGTTCGCGACGGCCAGTCAAATCAAGCTTCCCGACACCGACAGCAGCTTGTCGGTGCCGGTTCTCGACATGAGTAGTACCAGCTCATATGATGTCGGCACCGTTGGAGAAAGTTCTTTCATCAGCGACTTTACTCCCAGCGACTTTGAAGCGTTCGATACCGATCAAACGGAAGTCGATCCAATGTCGGAAGCCGACGTCTATCTGGCTTACGGTCGTTATCAGCAGGCTGAGGACTTGATGCGGCAAGCCATTTCGGAGCAGCCGAACAAGGACGAGTACAAGCTCAAACTGCTGGAAATATTTTACGCCAACGAAAACAAAGAACGATTTGCCGCTTACACGAACGAATTGGCCGAAGCCGGAAAAACCGCCGATCTACCGTTCTGGACCAAAGTCGCTGATATGGCGAAAGAGATCATCCCCGAATCGCCGCTGTTCGGCGGGACCGGCAATACCGTATCGGATGATGAAGCCGATACGCCAAAGCCGAACGCAAGTGGCGGGCAAACCGGGGCGGAAACCCCATCCAAACTCAGCAGTATAGAGCGCATCAATGTCGATGACAGCGATAGCGACTCCGACCTAGCCGATTTGGAAGCTCCATTAGCGTTTGACGACGAAACGGACGAATTCGATGCCGAATTAAATCTGGATCAGTTTGCAGACGCCCAAGACGACGACAATAGCCTGGACTTCGATCTCGGTTCTTTTTCGGAAATAGAAAAGCAAAGCCCGCCCGAGAATGTCAAAGCCGACAAAAAAGACGACATAGAATCGATAGATTTTGATCTCAGCCGCTTTGAAGACGAAACGCCTACGCCGACCGAAGATACCAAAAAATCCGCCAGCGACGCAGTGGAAAGTTTCGACTTCAATTTCGACATGGATTCTGAATCTGAACCCAGCCTATCCGCCGACGAGCCGTCGCCGACTAAAGAAGAATCGGCATTGGAGAATTTGGAAGAGTTTGATTTCTCCGAACTGGGCGGCGTAGATGCCGAAGAGGATATCTTGCCGAACAAGCCCGAACCGATCGACACTGAAATATCCGACGACTTCGATTTCAATTTCGACTTTGGAACCGCCAGCGCTGAAAGTAGCGACGATGAATTGGATCTAGGCGTTACTGATTTAACCGACATGGACGAATTTGAAACTAAAATCGATTTAGCAAAAGCCTACATCGACATGGGTGATAGCGACGCGGCCAAAACCATAGCGGAGGAAGTGCTTGAAAAAGGTAATCCGGACCAAAAACAAGCAGCGCAAGCAATCTTGGATGAATTAGGCTGATCGCTCTTTGTCGAAATAAGGACGGGCAAAACCCGTCCTTATACTAACAGCGTCCCTAGTAGTTCCGTCCTGTACCGATCGGCTAAAAAACTCAATCGGCGTAGTTTACTTCCGCCAGCAATTCAATCCAATGCAATACAGGCCTATCGGCTATTTCTTTTAAATGTAACAAGCATCCTATATTGGCGGTCGCAATTAATTCGGGGCTCTCCGTTTGTAACGCTCGCATCTTGGCTGTCCTTAATCTATCGGCCAGATCGGGCTGCAAAATCGAATAGGCGCCGGCCGAACCGCAGCAAAGATGAGCGTCAGGCACCGCCGTTAATGTAAAACCCAATCGCGTCATTAACTGTTCCACTAATCCGATAATCCCCTGACCATGTTGTAAGGTGCAAGGCGAGTGAAACGCAATACGCCGCGGTTTGACTTTAATGCTCGATAAATCCTCCGCCGACAAAATCTCGACAATATCTTTAGCTAATGCTGAAATGCATACCGCTTTGTCGGCATATAAAGGATCATGCAGCAATAACTCACCATATTCCTTTAGCGTTACCCCACAACCGCTCGCATTGATGACTATGGCTTCAAGCCCTTTCTCAACTTCGGGCCAACAAAGGTCTATCATACGGCGCATCATATTCAAGCCGGTCGCCTGGTCGTTGAGATGATAGGGCAATGCTCCGCAACAGCCGTTGATAGGCATCGATATGGCGCTAATACCGACTTGATCCAATACCCGAACCGTCGCCGCATTGATACCCGGCGCCAATACCGGCTGCACGCAGCCTTCAAGCATCAACATGCGCCGCCGATGCCTAGTATCCACACCACGGTCAATTGTCCGGCGCCGGGGCAACTTGCTTTTTAATTTTTCCGGCACGATAAACCCGAGCTTACGACCGATAGCCACCAGCCTCGAAAAGCGGTGCGGGTACGGCAATCCATAGAGTAACAGCTTACGGACTAGGCGTTGCAACGGCGGTCGCTTCACGCTTTGATCTACGATATCCCGCCCAATGTCGAGTAGGCGTGAATACCGCACGCCGGATGGGCAAGCAGTCTCACAGGCTCTACATGTCAGACAACGGTCCAAGTGTGTTTGCGTCTTTTGACTTGGCCGATTCCCTTCCATCACTTGTTTGATTAGATAAATCCGACCGCGCGGACCGTCCAATTCGTCTCCGAGCAATCCGTAGGTTGGACAAACGGCGTTGCAAAACCCGCAATGCACGCAGCTACGCAAAATACTGTCGGCCAAGCGGCCTTTAGGCGTGTCCTTAATCAAATCGGCAAGCTGCGTTTGCATAATTCAAAGTAACAGACGTCCGGGATTAAACAGCGCTAACGGATCGAAAGCCTTACGAATATGCTGCTGCAAGGCCAGCAAGCCATCGTCCAACCTGAACCAATCGTTTTTCGCGCCTTGATAGCATACCGCATGAGCGCCGGCTTTTTGCGCGGCAACATGTATGAGTCCGGAAGGCAGGTCGGTTTTTAGCCAACGAAGCGCGCCGCCCCAGTCCAGCAGCCATCGCCCCGACAGTTCCAAAGCAGGCGTAGCGGGCGCGACACTGATACGCCATAAGTCGCCCGGCAATTGAAAAAACGCCAGCTGCTGTTCCGTTAGATCTCGCCAATAGCTTTCCGCCCGAACATCCGCATCGCCTCCAACTTGCCGTATTGCAGCCCTTACTGCGGTCTCGGCTCCCGAGAAACGCAAGCGCAGGCGGCCGTCATCGTAAGTCATAGCCGATAACGGCCAAGGCTGCCCCGACAACTCATTCATTCTGACTAAGGCTTGCCGCTCGGACAGAGCTTGCACAACCGTCGACTCGAATTCCGGCATCGGCACAACCCGCAACGAGGCCTCCAATATCACGCCCAGGGTGCCCAACGCCCCCACCATTAGCCTCGGCACATCGAAGCCGGCCACATTCTTCATCACGCGACCACCGAAGTTCAACACGTCGCCGTGACCGTTAACGATTTTACAGCCCAGCGTAAAGTCGCGAGCGCTGCCGGCGAAAGGCCGCCGCGGCCCGGAAAACCCGCAAGCAAGCGTACCGCCCAATGTCGCCCGACCCGCAAAATTCGGCGGCTCGAATCCCAGTGCCTGACGCCGGCCGGCCAGTGTTTCGGAAATATCGCTTAACCGGGTTCCGGCCCGCGCCGTTATGACTAATTCGCTGGGTTCGTAATCAATCAAACCGCAATGATCGCTCAATTCCAGCAGTTCGATTGCATCGCAAGGTCCGCCGTAGAAGGCTTTGCTATCAGCTCCGACGATTCGTAGCGGCTTGGTTTCGGCAACGGCTTGTTTAATTCTCTGTTGCAAAGTCTGAGTCAAATCTTGACTAGGCATCAAAATCGCTCCAACTCCACATGCGGCAACCGGCCTTCATGCACATGCAGCCGTCCGAATTCGGCGCAACGATGTAAAGTTGGAATCGCTTTGCCGGGATTAAGCAAGTCCTTAGGATCAAAGGCCTGTTTCAAGCGACGAAACTGCGCTAGCTCCAGCGTATTAAATTGAACGCACATCTGACCGAGCTTTTCATGACCGACGCCGTGCTCGCCGGTGATCGTGCCGCCGACTGATAGACACAACTCCAAAATGGCCCCGCCTAAAGCTTCGGCCTTTTCGAAATCCCCCTTTTGATTGGCATCGTACAGAATTAAAGGATGCAAATTGCCGTCGCCGGCATGGAATACGTTGACGACACCCAGACCTGCCTCTGCAACCATCGCGTTTATTTGCTGCAACACTTCCGCCAGATGCTTACGCGGAATGGTTCCGTCCATGCAATAGTAATCGCTAGCGATACGTCCTACTGCCGGAAACGCCGCCTTCCGTCCCGCCCAAAAACGTTTGCGCTGATCCTGACTCGTTGCTTTGCGCACTTCGACCGCTCCTGTTTGAAGCAACAATCGTTCCGCGCGAGCGCTATCGGCCGCGACTTGCTCCGATAAGCCATCCAGCTCGCAGAGCAGAATGGCCGCCGCATCAACCGGATAACCGGCATGTACGAAGGCTTCGGCCGCGCGGATCGCCGCATTGTCCATCAGCTCCAAACCGGACGGCACCAAGCCGTCGGCAATTATGGCCGCAACTGCGGCCCCTGCCTGCTCAACGCTGCTGAACGCGGCCAATAAAACCCATGTGGCCGGTTGCAATGGCAACAATCTGACCGTGATTTCCACCACGACACCCAGCAACCCCTCCGAACCGATCGACAAGGCCAGCACATCGTATCCCGGTGCATCCAGACCGCCGCCTCCCAGGGTCAACAATTCACCTTCCATTGTGACCAATTTGAGCTGTAACACGTTGTGTACAGTCAACCCGTACTTCAAGCAATGCACGCCTCCTGCGTTTTCGGCCACGTTGCCGCCGATGGTGCAAGCGATTTGAGACGACGGATCGGGCGCATAATACAAACCGTGCGGTCTAGCGGCTTCGGAGATGGATAAATTGCGCACACCCGGCTGAAGCTTAGCCCGTTGATTTAGCGTGTCGATTTCCAGTATCCGGTTCATCTTGCTCAATCCCAGGACGATGCCGCCTGTGACCGGCATGGCACCACCCGATAAGCCGGTTCCCGCCCCTCTCGCCACCACGGGGACTTCCTGTCGACGGCACAATTTCAATATCGCTTGTACTTGCTCCGTAGTTTCGGGCAACGCCACCAGGCCGGGCAGCCGGCGATAAGCCGACAAGGCATCGCATTCGTATGCTTTGAGGCTTTCTAAGTCGGCAACGACATTTTCCGGGCCCAATAGCCGATGGCATTGCCGGATAAATTGATCGCTTAAGGCCATTATGAATAGATAGGAAAAAATTAAGTCACTTTTAAGCAAGCATGCGGACAATCCGACACGACTAAAATATTTACCAAGGAGTCGATATGTCCAGAATAACAACATTTATCATCGCCGGCTTGTTATTTTCATCCTCGGCATGGGCCGATCGCGGTGAATGGCGAGGCGGTCACCACCACCATCATCACAACCATCACCGCCATCATGTCGACCACTATTATCCGCGACACCGCGATCGTGTCGTTTATGTGCCCGGTAGAGTCGTGGAATATGTGCCGGTACAACCGCGTTACTATGCCCCGCCTCCACCGGCCCCCGTTTACTACAATCGATACGACAGACGCACACCGCAAGGTTTAGTCGGTGGCGTGATCGGTAGCGCCATGGGTTACGAATTAGGAAACGGCGATCCTGTCGCGGCCGGAATAGGCGCAGCGGCAGGCGCTTGGTTTGGCAACGGCATGTATTAAGAGCCGTATGCCGCCAAACCTCGGATCGGGATAATCCGGTCCGAAGAGCGTGGATCATGTGATCATTGTTCGCCGGCTCCGGATCGATTCGGCCGGCGATCGGCCGACTGCAACACGATAAACAGCCATTGGATTTTATGCCGGTTTACAGGCTCAACCGGCTCTTTTTTGATGAAATAGCCGATTTAGGTCTTTTTCCATGCCGTCAATGCCATCGCTGATGGCCGCGTACACAATTTCCGCCACTGATCCCGCATCTTCAGGCTCTGATTCGAAGTCTATCGTCCAGACCACAACCGCTAAGCCATCAAAAGAAGTGAACACTTCGACCGTTCCCCTATAACGGCTGACCGGAAACGGAGAAACCGGCCTAAGGTAGACTAAGCGCATGTTGCGCTGGTCGATTTCTTCGATTGTATCGGTGATTTCTTCACCGTCAGCGGTCGTCATATAACGTAAAGCCCCCGGCCCGGAACCTTGCAGCCGGCAGGTTTGAATGAATGGAAACCAGACATCCAACCGGTCTAATTTTCGGATGGCGTTCCAAGCAATTTCCGCCGGTAAAGTTAGTTTTTTAACAATCGCTTGTTTGGTCAGCATCGTTGTCACCTAAGTCTGGATCAAGGTCGAAATGGATTTAAGCCGTAAGCACGGGTTTATTAGAACTGCCCGCGCACGCTAACGGTTTGGCCTAGCATCAAGCGTGACTTGAATTTTTTCAGCCAAAGCCTGAATCCCGTGCCGCGTGACATTTTCATGATTGCCTTTTAGTTGTATGTCGTAACGCGCCAGCTGTTGTTGCGTCTTTACATCGACCAAGTACACCCACAGTTCGGAATATAAAAAACTGGGTTTGCTGTGCTGGCTGACGACCAGCAAATCGGCGCCTACTTGTCGGCCGAGTTTTGCAGCCTCATCGGGATAGCGGAACAGATAGCCGAAACCGCCGTTGGCGTGGTTCTGCAGATCGGGCGAGACCGGTACGGCTTGAACATCGCCGGCCCGGCCTAATGCTTCGAGCAGCAAGGGCGCCATCGACGCGGTGCGCGTTAACTCTGCCGATGTGTTGGGTAAGGAAGTAATGTCGTTCAGCTCGAAATCCAGCACCGCGATCCGCGTTTTAGCTTGCGCCGCCGAGGCCAACAGCAACAGGCTGAATGCCAATGATTTATTGATGTGCATGATGGGTCTCCGTTGATTTGTCCGGCGCCAGATTAAGGGTGTCGTTGATTTAAGTAAGCCGAAATTTGCCCGCCTCAGTCGGGCAATTTGCCCGATAGAAGCAATGAGAATTTAACCTCGCCCGGACCAAGCATAGAATGATGCGTTTTCAATGACCGGATCGGGTAAGCCATGCAGTTACAATCTTATTTGCTAACGCGAATTATCCTGGTTGTCTTGCTGTGCTTGGGGATGATCGGTAGCTATGCACTCGATCAAAGCCATCGTCAGGCCGTGCAAGTTTCGCGGCAATTGGCCGAATCGCTGGCTAGGCACTTGGAATCTCAGTTGCTGCTGACTCAAGCCGGCATCGGCCGCGCAAACCCCTTTCCGGATTTCGACAGCTGGAAACAACATGCCAGCATCCAACCGGGCACCTGCGTCGTGTACACCCCCGTTAGTCAAGTAACGCCGCGCAGTTTGTGCAACGGCGATAAATCTCTGTCTAAGGATTGGCCCAATGCCTTTGCAGCCGTTTATCGATTACTGCTCGAACCCGGCTTGCCGGTGGAACAAACGGTTGCGCCCAATGGCCGCCATTATGGCCGCGTGACGGTTAGCCCCAGCGCCGAACAGGAAATCGCTCAAGCCTGGCGCTACAGCCGCAGTCTGATGAGTTTATCCGGCGCGACCGTGCTGGCCGTATCGGTGTTGGTTTATCTGGTTATGCGCCGGGCTCTGCGGCCAAGCTTAATCATCGTAGACGGCTTGAAAAAACTGGAAGGCGGTTTACTGTCTTTCCGCTTGCCCGCATTCGAGCTAAATGAATGGCAAAGCATTGCTTCTGCGATCAACCAACTCGCTGCCAGTCAACAACAGTTACTTTCGGAGCGGCAAAGATTGATCGGCAAAATGCTGGAATTGCAAGAACAAGAGCGTAGGGAGCTAGCCGGCGAACTGCACGACGAATTCGGCCAATGCCTGGCCGCGATCAACGCCGTGGCCGCATCGATCAAACAAACCGCCGCCGAAAAGTGTCCTGGGCTATTGGAAGACGGCGAACGCATAGGCCGGATTACCGGGCATATGCAGCTTGCCATACGCGCGATGCTGCAACGCCTGCACCCGCCGGAATGGCATGAATTGGGATTGGCGGCCAGTCTGTCCGGTTTGGTCGCTTCCTGGAACGGACATGCCGGCGCTAAAACCCGTTATGCTTTAACCGTCAGCGGCAATGTTCAAGAAATCCAGGAAACGCCGGCTTTGTTCATATTCCGCGCGGTTCAAGAATGTCTGACCAATGTGGCCAAGCATGCCGAGGCAACTCAAGTCGATATCCGCTTAACCGTTACTTCGGACCGGATTCTGGTGGAGGTCACAGACGATGGCAAAGCCGCCGCATTGCCGTTCGCCGGTTCCGCCGGCATCGGTTTGCTAGGCATGCGCGAACGTGCCGAAGCTTTAGGCGGACGAGCGGCTTTATCGATTCAGCAGCCGCATGGCTTGCGGGTTTCGCTGACATTACCGGTTCACAAACGATCATGAAACATTTGGTATCGTTCCAGAACATGAAAGGCGAGCTATGTGGGAGCGACACTTTGTCGCGACTAAGCGTCGCTGACCGCGGTGCTTTCACGGTGTTTTTTCACCAGTCCGGGCAAGATTCCATTGATAAAACAACTAAGCGTCCTTGAAATATGCCGATAGCCAAAACCATACATATCCTGTTGGCCGACGACCACGCCATCGTCCGCGAAGGCTATCGTTCCTTGTTGTCCAAACAGCCGGATTTACGAATCGTTGCCGAAGCCGGCAACGGCAGCCAAGCCTACCGCTTGTTTCAACAATACCAACCGGATGTGCTGATTACCGACCTGTCCATGCCGGACGACAGCGGCTTGGAATTAATCAAACGGATCAAGCAATATTGCGCAACAGCGAAGATTCTGGTGTTCAGCATGCACCAAAATCCGGCATTCGCGACGCAAGCCATTAGGGCCGGCGCATTGGGTTACATCACCAAAAGCAGCGAACCGGAAATTCTGCTGCAAGCCATTCGCGAAATATACCGGGGCAAAGTGGCACTGAGCCCGGACATTGCACAAGCGCTGGCTTTGGAAAGACTGGGAAGCGAGCACCTGGCACTGTCGTCGCTGTCCGTGCGCGAATTCGAAATCTTACGATTGTTGGTGGACGGCCAAAGCCACGAACAAATCGCCGCGATTCTGCATATCAGCCCCAAAACCGTCGGCAATACCCATTATCTAATCAAGAGTAAGCTCGGCGTCGACAGCGACATCGAACTGACCCGTCTGGCGATTAAATTAAATCTGGTCAATCTTTTGGATCTGACGGCCTAGCCAGGGTATTTTGGCAAACCGGATTGGCATGTCTTCTCTCAGCGTATCCAGTCATACCGGCTGGCTGGTCGCGATATAAATTACGACACCCAACCACGTCATGACCAGCAATGCCCAAGGCAGCCAATGCTGCCGATAAACGATGATTTCCTTGGTTTCATTGTTATCCTGCCCGCCCGGTTGCGTTTTTTGCTGCGCTAATTTTTTCCGTTGTTTATCCAGCTCTCGGGCTTTTTCTTTCTGTTGGCGTTTGTAAAGATCGATGCCTTGTTGTATCCCTTGAGCAATCAGTTTGGTTTGCTCTTTGGTTTGCGCCGGACGCTGAATGCTCTTGGCGATTTTTAACGCCTCTTCTTGCGTATGAGGAGAAGGCTTTTGCTGGCTGTTTTTGCTCATGATCGCGCTTAAACGTTATAGTAGTGATTGAGTGCTAGGTAAGGAGCCAGTATGTCCAAATCCAAGATCATTGTCATCACCGGCGTCACTCGCGGCTTAGGCCGAGCCATGGCCGCCAAGTTTGCTGGTTTGGGTCATACCGTCATTGGCTGCGGGCGATCGCAAGCCGCGATAGCGGACCTCGGAACGGAACTCGCATCGCCGCATCGCTTCGATGTAGTCGACGTTACCCGAAATGCCGATGTGGCGGCATGGTCCGAATCCGTCATCAAGGATTTCGGCCCGCCTGATATGCTGCTCAATAATGCCGCCTTGATCAACTCTGTGGAACCGCTGTGGCAAATTTCCGCGCAAGATTTCGATGCCGTCGTCGATGTAAACATAAAAGGCGTGGCCAATCTGATTCGTGGCTTTGTCCCCGCTATGGTCGAAAGGCAAGCGGGCATCATCGTCAATTTCAGCTCGGGCTGGGGCCGAAGCACCGATGCCGGCGTTGCGCCGTACTGTGCCAGCAAATGGGCGATCGAAGGTTTGACACGCGCTTTAGCGCAAGAATTGCCGAAAACCATGGCGGCAATTGCGTTGAACCCCGGCATTATCGCTACCGACATGCTGAAAATCTGTTTTGGCGAAGAAGCAAAGCATTATCCCTCAGCAGAACGTTGGGCGGAAACGGCGGTGCCTTTTCTACTTAAACTCAAGGCCGCCGATAACGGCAAACCTTTAACCGTGCCTGGACACTGACTGCTTACGTTAGCTAATATAGCTACAGTCTTTAATGACCGAATCAAAGCCGGAATCCTTGATCTTCAATCGATTTTACAACTTGAACATGCTACCCCTCAGCCATTACCACCCTGCCTATCGTTAAGTTTGGTTTAAGGGCTTGATGTGACATTGAGTCCTGACGAAATTGAATTGAATATTCGTACTTTTAATCGGAGAAAACATATGGAACAAACTGCACAATCAGACTCCAATAATGCTTTTTTTGAAGTCAAGCGCGCAATAAAAGGCTTAAAGGAATTTGAGGTACAAGATCAAGAAGACGATGTGATTTATGCCGCTAATAAACTGAATTCCGTGTTACGTGCGGTGCATGATAATTATCGGTCTTGGAACAATGAGTTCATCAGGGAATTCGTGCTGAGTAAAAACGATCCGCTTAGATATATCGACGTCAAGTCGGATCAATTCAATCGTATGGTTCGCCAAATTCAGGAAGATATGATTTTTAAATTTTCATGATATTTGGTTTGGACTACCGACAAGCGTTCAGCTCTTTGCCATGCAACAATCACTATTTAAGAAACACGGATTAGCCGTACTACGGTTAATCGGCTTGATCTGTTACGTTTTCGCCGGCCGGACAATCGCTGCCGAACTATCGCCGCAGTACGTTTGGCCGATCAAGGACGCCTATTCGATCATGGATACGATCTCAACGCTGCAGTTCTATGGCGGAAGGCCCGGATTTCATCACGGACTTGATATTAAAGCCGCGGCGGGAACAGCCGTCTATGCGCCGGTAGGCGGCAGCGTAGCAATCGGTTATTACTACCCTCGCGCGAAGACACCCTATACTTACGCGGTCTTTATCGACGCCGACGACGGCAATCGCTGGGAATTTCATCACATAGATCAGCAAACGATTCCCGATCAAATTCGCTCGCTGGCCGATCAGCGTGGGCGGATCGAAGCCGGAACGCCGATTGCGAAAATCTATGACGCCCCGCGTTTCGATCCGACTATTCCGCCGCATGTGCATATCGACGTTATCGACCAAGTCGGAATTCATCAAAATCCGCTTAGATTCTTTCCGCCGCTTGCCGATAAAACGCCCCCTGAATTCAGAGGGGTCTATTTCGCGGACAGCGACAACCATGTGGTAGCGCAATGGCATAACGCCGCCAAAAACGTCTCGGTCAAAGCGGGCGTTTACGACATGGTCGTCGATTTATTGGACGTTATCGACGGCGAACCCGCCGGCGATTCGATTGCCCGCTTGAGCGTGACTTGTAACGATCAAACGATTACCGATTACGATTTCCGAAACAGTCTGCCGAGCAAAGACTTTTTAGAAGGCGTAAGCGCCGTTTACAAAGTCGAGCCCATCGTCCTTCCCGACGGCACGCAGTTAACCAATCAAATCGACCCATCGAAACCCAGAGTGTTTCTTTATAGAGTCCGTTTCGACACCAACCGACTGCACCCGGACAAACAGGCGTCCGTTACTCTATATATTTCAGCCGAAGATTTTGCCGGCAACCGCGCTCAAGCCGAATTTCGGCTGAACCTAAAGCCGTTTTAGCCATTCGATCAATCGGCAGTCCAAGCACCTTTCTTGCTGCCGGGAGGTTCAGCGGGTACTATCCCGGATGGGGCTAAACAAGCGAAATCAGCACTATACTTTAACGATTTGAACGGCTTCAAGGACCACATGCCAGACCGAAACCGAGCGAAATGTCTCTGTATCGATATTGAAACCGCCAGACAAGACCGGTTAAGACTCAAGGAAATCGGCGCCTATAGGCCGGATACCGACGCAAGACTGCGACTCGCCGGTAAAGCCGCCAATCTCGTGTCCGAGCTAAACCGGATCACCGACGGCGCGGCCTTCGTCCTCGGCCATAATGTGATCGCCTTCGATCAGCCGGCTTTATCGTTGCTGCATCCCGATCTGGCCCTGCACCGCTTGCCGATGATCGACACCTTGGAACTGTCGCCGGTGGCCTTTCCGCAAAATCCGTATCATCGTCTGGTCAAAGATTACAAGCTTTGCACGACGACCCGCAACGATCCGGTGCGCGAAGCCGAATTGGCTTACGAACTGTTTTTAGACCAAGCCGACGCCTTGCGCCGGCGCGTTGCCGAACATGCCGACGAGGCCTTGTGCCTGCACTACTTATTGGCGCCCGAAAACGGCAAAGGCCTGGCCAATTTTTTCGCAACCTTAAGAGCGGCGCTGCGGCCTGCGCTAAGCGAGGCGCAAGCGGCTTGGCGGCGGGCGAGCGACGGCAAGGTTTGCACGGTCGGCCAGCAACGCGTCGCCGATGATTTTTTGACCGATTCCGAATGGCATAAGCCCTTGGCTTACGTGGTGGCCTGGTTGCGGGTGTCCGGCGGAAATTCGGTACTGCCGCCTTGGGTCAGCCTGTCTTTTCCGAAAACGCGGGAACTGATCGCGTTGTTGCGCGACGTGCCGTGCGGCGATCCGGATTGCGACTGGTGCCGGGAACAACACGATTTATCGAAACTACTGCCGTGCTATTTCCCCGGCATAAACCAGTTTCGGCCGGCGCCGACGACCGAAGACGGCCGCTCCTTGCAACAAGCCATCGTCGAAAGCGGTTTCGCCGGAACGTCGACGCTGGCCATCCTGCCGACCGGCGGCGGCAAATCCCTGTGCTACCAATTGCCGGCGCTGGCGCGCTTTTACCGCAACGGCAGCTTGACGGTGGTCGTCTCGCCCTTGCAATCCTTGATGAAAGACCAAGTCGATAACCTGGAATCGCGCGGCATTACCTGCGCCGGTTATTTGAACAGCCTGCTGAATCCGATGGAACGGCGCATCATGCTGGACAAATTGCGTTTAGGCGATTTGGGTTTGATATTCGTCGCGCCGGAACAGTTTAGGAGTACCGCGTTTACCAATGCCTTGACCCACCGCGAAATCGGCGCCTGGGTATTCGACGAGGCGCACTGTTTGTCCAAGTGGGGGCACGATTTTAGGCCGGATTATCTATACGTCTCGCGCTTCATCAAAAACCGGCAGAAGGACAAGCCGTCGCCGGTATTCTGCTTTACCGCCACCGCCAAGCCGGACGTGGTGCAAGACATCGTCGGTCATTTCAAGCAGCGGTTGGACATCCGCTTGCAAACGCTGAGCGGCGGCGTCAAGCGCGAAAATTTGCACTACGAAGTCTACGCGGTACCGGTACAGGCCAAATTTCCGGAAGTGCTCCGCCTTCTGGAACAGGCCTTGCGAGACGACGGCGAGGCCATCGTGTTTTGCGCGCGGCAAAAAACGGTCGAGGCCATGGCCGAATTTCTGGTGCAAGCCGGCCTCGATTGCGGTTTTTTCCACGGCGGCATGCTGCCCGAACAAAAGCGCCGGGTACAAGAAGCCTTCATCTCCGGCGAATTACGGGTCATTGCCGCCACCAACGCCTTCGGCATGGGCGTGGACAAGGCCGACGTGCGTTTGGTGGTGCATCTGGATACGCCGGGCTCCCTGGAAAACTACTTGCAGGAAGCCGGGCGCGCCGGGCGGGATCAAGAACCGGCGCGCTGCGTGCTGCTGTACGACGATGCCGACCTGGACGTGCAATTTCGCTTGCTGCGCAGTTCCAAACTCAGCCGGCACGATATTTATGCGATCTTGAAAGCCCTGAGAAGCATAGAACGGAAAGACCGCAGCGAAGGCTCCGTGGTGGTGACCAGCGGCGAGATCCTGCTGGAAATCCCCGACAAACACGGCATCGATCCCGATGCGGCCGATGCCGATACCAAGGTGCGCATCGGCGTGGCCTGGCTGGAGGAAGCCCGTTTGCTGGAGCGCCAGGAAAACCATACCCGCGTGTTTCCCGGTAGTTTGCTGGTGCCGAATCTGGATGAAGCACGGGCCGTGCTGGAGAAAAGACTGGGGCCGAATGCCGATGTCGAACCTTATATCGCGCTGCTGTCGCAATTGTTTTATTGCGAGGACGACGAAGGCGTCAGCACCGACGATCTGATGCTGGCCACCGGTTGCGATTCGCACCGGGTGATGCAGTTGCTGCGCGATTTGGACCGTTTTCAGCTGCTATCCAACGATAGCGAAATAGGAGTGGTGTTGTACCGCGATCCGGATACGGCAGAGCGGTTGGAAGCCTTGGCCAAATTGGAAGACGCGCTGCTGGCCTGCTTACGCGAGGCGGCGCCGGATGCGGATCGGGAACAATGGCAAATCCTGGACGTGCGCCGCTTGTGCGATACCTTGCGGCGCGAGTCCGGCGTCGACCTGGAACCGCTGGGTTTATCGCGGCTGATGAAATCGTTTGCCGAGGCCTTCGGTAGCGGCAGCGACAAGCGCGGCTTTTTCGCGATGCGGCCCGGCGGTCAGGATAACCGCTATCTGAAGCTGTTACGCAATTGGAGCGATATCGACGCCATCCGCCGCAAGCGCATGCGGTTGGCGCAATCCTTGGTTGCCTATTTCGTAGCCAAGCGCGAAGGCAACGCCTTGTTGGTCACCTGTAAGCAATGCGAGCTGGAAGCAGCCTTGCAAGCCGATTTGACTCTGCAAGACCTGGACGTCCGCGACTGGTACACCGCGCTGGCCGCAACCTTGGTCTACCTGGACGGCAACGAAGTGTTGCATCTGGCCCGCGGCAAGGCGGTGTTCCGCTCGGCGATGAGCATACACCTGAATGCCGAAGCCAGGCGCCGGCAATTCAAGAACTCGGATTACGCCGAGTTAGCTTTGCATTACAAAGACAAGATCATCCAGGTTCATGTGATGGCGGAATACGCGCGCCTGGCCTTGGGCAAGATTCAAGCGGCCATGGCCTTTATCGTCGATTATTTCGGCATGGAGCGCGACGAATTCGTGCGGCGCTATTTCGCCGGGCGCCGGGAAGTTCTGGATATGGCGACCACCGAAACCGCCCATCGCCGCATTTTGACCGATCTGAAAAACCCCGAACAGCAGGCCATCGTCACTGCGGCCTTGGACGGCAATCATTTGGTATTGGCCGGTCCCGGTTCCGGCAAGACCAAGGTCATCGTGCACCGGGTCGCCTGGCTTATACGCGAGTGCATGGTGGCGCCGGAAGACATCATGGTGCTGAGCTATAACCGTTCGGCGGCGGTAGAGATCAGGCGCCGGTTATGGGACTTGATCGGCGCCGATGCGGCGGGCGTCGCGGTGCAAACTGTGCACGGCCTGGCGATGCGCTTGACCGGGACCAGTTACGCGGTCGCCGCCGAACACGGCGAGGATATCGATTTCTCCGACGTCATCAAGAAAGCGACCATTTATTTGAAAAATGCCGAAGCGGACGGCGACTTAGAGGCTTCGGGACGGCGCGACCGCTTGTTGTCCGGCCTGCGTTATTTGCTGGTGGACGAATATCAGGATATCAACGCCGAACATTACGAATTGATCAGCGCCCTGGCCGGCCGCACCATCAACAACGAGGAAGACAGGTTGTCCATCATGGCGGTAGGCGACGACGATCAGAACATCTACGCCTTCGACGGCGCCAGCGTCCGCTTTATCAAACGCTTCGCCGACGACTACCAAGCCAAAACCTATTATTTGCCGGAGAGTGTCGGCTTCCGGCGGGAAAGATTGCTAGCCATCCCTGGCTAGCAATCGCGCCTACACCGCCACGTGAT